>NZ_JBHWLY010000042.1:0-24750 GCF_042730435.1 Nocardioides sp. NPDC059952
GTTATGACGAGCCGACTCGGCGGGGATTCTGGTCAGGACGAGCCGACTCGGGCGTCCGGGTCAGCGGTGGCGTACGCCGACCAGCGAGCCCGCGCCGCCCGGCCAGGTGACCTGGATCGACTCCGCGCCATCCGCGTCGGAGTCGTCGACCACACGCTTCACGACGACCACGAAACTGCCGGTCTCGATGCGCGACTCGGCGCCGTGGGAGCGGATCGTGACGCCGTCGAAGTGCGGAACCGCGTTGCCCGACCACGAGCCGGTGCCGGTCGCGGTGACGACGGTTTCGCGGCGATCCACCAGGCGGCCCTGGTCGTAGACGTCCATCGGCTCCTGGGTCGCGCCGGTGAGCGCGGCAGCCAGCAGGGCTCGGACGGCCACCGCATCGGCGCAGGCGTCGTAGACGTAGCGCGTGCCCAGCGCCGAGTGCTCGGTGGTCGCCATCAGGAAGTCCTCGGCGCCGGCGAGAGGCGCCTCCCGGTAGGAGACCGGGAGGTGGACGACGGACTCGCCGACCTCGAGGAGCACACACTCGATCCCGACCTTCCCTGCCGGGTCGTCGAACCGGTAGGAGCCGATCGTGTCCACCAGCTCACCCGGCGACCAGGTCTGAGTGGCGAGCCAGGCGCCGAAGATCTCTTTCTTCGAAGGGGTGAGCGTGGCCTTGTGAACGATCGACATGACCGTTATCTACCACTCATCACACTTTGTGGCTATCGCCTTCGCCGTTCGAGGGGGTCTCGGCACCGGCGTCCGTCTCGGAGTCGATCTCGGCGTCCTCCTTGGCGCGGGTCGCCTCGACCGCCTTCGCGGCCCGGGCCTCGACCTTCTCGGCGAAGGCCCGCCGCTGCGGGTCGAGCACGAAGAAGGACAGCACGCCGCTGATCACGAACGCCACGATCACCGAGAGGAAGATGTCGACCTCGCCCGCGACGAGCGACCAGATGCCCGCGACGATGCCGAAGGTGGCGACCAGCGACAGCAGCCGCAGGCCGGTGTAGATCCAGAACTCTTTCATCGTGAGGCTCCCTCGGTGAGCTCGACGACCGCCGGGGCTGCGGGCGCAGCGTACGAGTGCTGCGAGGTCGAGGAGAAGTAGTTGATGCCGATGAAGTTGAACCACAGCGTGGCCAGCCCGATCAGCGCCACGATCGCGGCCTTCTTGCCCTTCCACCCGGCGGTCGCGCGGGCATGCAGGTAGCCGGCGTAGACGACCCAGGTGATGAACGCCCAGACCTCCTTGGGGTCCCAGTTCCAGTAGGAGCCCCAGGCCTCGTGGGCCCAGATCGGACCGGAGATCAGCACCCCGAAGGTCCACACCGGGAACGCGAAGGCGTGGATCCGGTAGGAGACCCGGTCGAGGTTGTCGAGGTCGGGCACCCGCGCCAGCAGGGCGGCGTCGGGGAACCGCGCCTTGAGGAGGTACGTCACCGAGGCGATGCCGCCCAGCGTGAACCCGCCGGTGGCGATGATGGCCGCGATGACATGGATGACCAGCCAGTAGGAGTTGAGCGCCTCGGTCAGCGGCGCGACCGGCTCGTAGAGCCCGACCACTGCCAGCATCAGCACCACGATCGTGAAGCCGAGCACCCACGGCGCCATCCAGGACAGCTTCAGCCGACGGTAGAGAGCGACGTACGCAGCGGCCACCACGAACGAGCCCGAGATCGTGAACTCGTACATGTTGCCCCAGGGCACCCGGTTGGGGTCCGCGGCCATGCCGCGGCCGACCAGCGCCACGAAGTGGCACGCCACCGCGATCGCGGTCAGCAGCAGGCTGAGGCGTCCGAAGAGGGCGGCCCGGTGCTCGCGTACGGCATCGGCGGGGTTCACCGGGGCATCGGCGTCGTCGTCGGCCGGTGCACCGGCGCCGACGAGCTCCTTCTCCGCCACCGCGGCCCTGGCGCGCGACTGCCAGGCCGACCACTCGACCAGCGCGCAGAGCAGCGCCAGGAAGTAGACGACCCCGGCGGCCGAGATGGCCTGGTTGCTGAGAACGCCCCAGGTGTGGTCAGTCATCGGTTCTCCTCCTGTGTTCGCGCGCCTCGTAAGGTCTCCGCAAGGCCGGCGACGACGGCAGCGGTGTCTCCACCGCCGGAGCGGTCGAGGGCGGCGATCTCGACCAGTGTGCGCCCATCGACCCGGCGGGCGCGAACCCACACCCGTCGCGAGCGGATGAACAGGGACCCGAGCAGTCCCACGAGGGCGAGGGAGACGCCGAGGAGCGCCCACTCCTTGCCGGGCGACTTCGAGATCTGCACCCGGTTCCACTGCTGGACGTCGTCGAAGGAGACCGACCCCAGCCCGTCGGGGAGCTCGGCCGTCTCCCCCAGGCGCAGGTTGAACGCCTTGCCGGTCTCCTCGGGCGACATCATGTTGGCCTTGGAAGTGTCGAGCGCGTAGACCGACTGGGGCCCGGCGTCGAGGTTGAGGTCGCCCCGGAAACCCTGCAGCGAGAGCATCGCGTGCGAGCCGTCGCCGATGTCGCCCATCAGGTTGACCGGCTCACCGTCGACGGTGCCCTCGAACGGGTAGAACAGCCCCTGGAAGCCGATCTCCTCGGGCGAGGCGTACGGCGCCTTCACGACCCCGAAGGAGAGCAGGTTCTGGCTCTGCGGGAGGAAGATGGTCGGGCCGGAGTAGGCGACGTCGCCGTTGCCGTCGCGCACGGTGATCACCGGTGCGTAGCCGTGGGCGAGCAGGAAGACGTCGGTGCTGCCGATGGTGAGCGGGTGGTTGACCCTGAGGTCGTAGCTCTTCTCGTCGCTCGAACCCGCCGTGTAGCGGATCTTCGAGTTGAACCCGCGCGCGGTCCCGGCGCCCGCGCCGGAGCTGAGCCACTCGGCGTGGAAGTCGTCGATCTTGAAGCTGAAGTCGTCGAGGTCCTCGGGAGCGAAGAGCGAGCCCGACTTGAAGTCGTCGTACTGCGAGAGCTCGTTGGCGAAGCCGTACTCCTCCCCCACCAGCACGATCACGCCGCCCTTGTAGCCGAACAGGCTCCCGGTCGCGAACGCGACCAGCACGATGATCAGCGACATGTGGAAGATCAGGTTGCCGGCCTCGCGCAGGTAGCCCTTCTCCGCCGAGACGGACTCGCCGTCATCGTCCTTCCGGATGCGGTAGCCGCGGAGCTGCTTCCGCGCCGCGGCGAGCACCTCGGCGGGCTCCTCGTCGGTGACGTACGTCGTGGATTCGGGCAGCCGGGTCAGCTTGGCCGGCGTCGCCGGCGGCTGAGCGCGCATGGCCCGCGCGTAGACGAGGCACCGCGGGATGATGCAGCCGACCAGGGAGACCATCAGCAGCAGGTAGATGGCCGCGAACCACGGCGTCGAGTAGACGTTGAAGAGCCCGAGCTTCTCGTAGATCGGCGTCAGCGTCGTGTGCGCCTCGCGCCACTGGTCCGCCTTGAGCGAGTCGACCCCGTCCTGCGGGATCAGCGACCCGGGGACGGCTGCGAGCGCGAGCAGCAGGAGCAGGATCAGTGCCGTACGCATCGAGGTCAGCTGACGCCAGCCCCAGCGGGCCAGCTCGCGGGCGCTGAGCTCGCCCGGGCGACGTACGTCGGTCGGCTCTTTCAGATCGGTCACAGTGCGATGCCCTCCCAACGCTGGACGAGCTGGACCTGCAGCCACTGGACGCCGTTGTCCCACCAGCCGGTGAGCATGGCGATGCCGATCAGGATCATCAGCACGCCGCCGGTGATCGTGATCGCACGGGTGTGCCGGCGGAACCAGGTCAGCGCGACCGTCGCCTTGCGCCACATCACCGCGACGAGCACGAACGGGATGCCGAGCCCGAGCGCGTAGACGGCGAGCAGCAGGCCGCCGCGGGCGGCGGTGCCCTGGTCCCAGGCGAGCCCCGCGATGACACCGAGCGTCGGACCGGTGCACGGGGTCCAGGCCAGTCCGAAGAGGAAGCCGAGCAGCGGCGCCGCGGCCAGCCCGACGGCCGGCACCTTGTGGAACTTCAGGTCGCGCTGCAGCAATGGGATGAAGCCCATGAACGCGACGCCCATGATGATCGAGAGCACGCCGAGCACCTTGGTGCCGGTCTGCTGGAACTCGAGCAACTTGTAGGCGATCCCGCCCACGGTGATGCCCATCAGGACGAAGACGACCGAGAATCCGGCGACGAAGAGCAGCGACCCGGCGAGCATCCGGCCACGGCGTACGTCACCGGAGGCGAGGTCCGCGCCGGACAGGCCGGTGGCGTAGGAGAGGTAGCCCGGGAGCATCGGCAGCGTGCACGGCGAGACGAACGAGAGGAACCCGGCCAGCAGCGCGACCGGGATCGCCAGCATCAGCGACCCGCTCCCGGCGGTGCTCGCGAACCAGTCAGTCACGATTCTCACCCGCTGCGGAGACGAGCTCGTCGAGCGTACGCGCCGAGGGGATCTCGCCGCGGATCAGCGCCGCCACCCGCCCCTCGGTGTCGAGGATCGCGGTGGCCGGGATGGCGCGCGGCGCCAGCGAGCCCTTCAGCGCGAGGACGGCGGCGCCGTCGGGCGAGTAGACCGACGGGTACTCCACGCCGTAGTGCCGCTCGAAGGCCAGCCCCTGCGCGGCCGAGGCGTCGCGGGTGTTGAGCCCGACGAAGGCGACCTCGTCGCCCAGCTCCTCGTAGGCGGCCTGGAGCATCGGCATCTCCTTGCGGCACGGCGCGCAGCCGGTCCACCACACGTTGAGCACCGTGACCTTGCCCCGGGTGTCGGCCAGGTCGAACGGCTTGCCCTCGAGGGTCTCGCCGGTGAGCTCGACCGGCTCCCCGCGGTCCGCGACCGGGATCTCCCGGGTGCGGCCGTCACCGGAGATGTAGCCGGCTTCGTTCGTGCCGGTCTGCCCACACGCGGCCAGCAGCCCCACCATCACCACTGTGAGGAGGCCACCCAACTTCTTACGCACGCGCAGGACTCTTCCTGACAAACCTGAGAGACCCGTTAATCTTCGTCCATGTCGCCGGCCGAGAACGGCGCGTACTTGTCCTTCGCGGGCAGCATGTCGCCGGCGGGCTCGCCGTAGGAGAGCGCGACGAACTCGTCGTCGACGAAGTGCAGCGAGGTCAGCGAGCACAGCGCGCACTGGCGGCGCCGCGGGTCGTGCAGGAAGCTGCGGCCCTCGATATGGAGCCGGGTGGTCCAGATCGGCAGCTGGTGGGAGACGATGACCGCCTCGTGGCCCTTGGCCATGTCCCGGGCGTCATGGATCGCGGCCATCATCCTGGCCACGATCTCCAGGTAGGGCTCGCCCCACGACGGCTTGAGCGGGTTGATCAGCTTCGGCCAGACCTTGGGGTCCTTCAGCGGCCCCAAGCCGTCCTTGAAGCTCTTGCCGACGAAGAGGTTCTCCGACTCGAGCACCCGATCGTCGAGCGAGATCTCGACGCCGAGCGCCTTCGCCAGCGGCCCGGCGGTCTGCTGGGCGCGCTCGAGCGGGCTGGAGATTACGTGGGTGATGTCCTGCCCGCCGATCCGGTCGGCGACCCGCTCTGCCATCTGCAGCCCGAGCTCGGAGAGGTTGAACCCGGGCCGGCGCCCGTAGAGGATGCCCTCCGGGTTGTGCACCTCACCGTGGCGCAACAGGTGGACCGTGGTCTCGATACTCATGACTTCACCTTTACAGCAGCCTCGGCGGCGTACGGAATCGCCTCCGTGATCTGGGAGATCGCCCGCTCGTCGTGGGCGGAGGAGAGGAACCAGGCCTCGTAGGCGCTCGGCGGCAGGTAGACGCCCCGGTCGAGCATGGCGTGGAAGAAGGCCTTGTACGCCGCCTCGTCGGTGGTCTTGGCCTCGTCGAAGTTGCGCACCGGCCTGTCGGTGAAGAAGACCGAGAACATCGTGCCGGTGGACTGGATGACGTGCGGGAGACCGACCTTGGCGAAGCTCTCCTCGATGGCGGCCTTCACGACGTCGGCGGCCTTGCCGATGTGGTCGTAGACCTCGTCGGTCGCCAAGCGCAGCGTGGTGAGGCCCGCGGTGGTCGCGACCGGGTTCCCGGAGAGCGTGCCGGCCTGGTAGACCGGCCCGTCCGGGCTGAGCGAGCCCATCACGTCGGCGCGGCCACCGAAGGCGGCCGCCGGGAAGCCGCCGCCCATCACCTTGCCGAAGGTGACCAGGTCAGGCGTCCAGCCCTCGTTCTTGCCGTCCAGGCCCCACTGCCCCTGCTTGCTGGCCCGGAACCCGGTCATCACCTCGTCGGAGATGAACAGGGCGCCGTGCGCCGTGCAGGTGGTCGCGAGGAACTCGTTGAACCCGGGCTCCGGCGGGACGACGCCCATGTTGCCCGGCGAGGCCTCGGTGATCAGGCAGGCCACCCGGCCCGCGTACTCCTCGAACGCCGCCGTGACCGCGGCCCGGTCGTTGTAGGGCAGCACGACCGTGAGCTCGGTGCTGCTCTCGGGGACGCCCGGGGTGCCGGGGATCGCGTGGGTGACCAGCCCGGAGCCGGCGCTGGCGAGGAGCGAGTCCACGTGGCCGTGGTAGTTGCCGGCGAACTTGAGGATCACGTCGCGCCCGGTGAACCCTCGTGCCAGCCGGATGGCCGACATCGTCGCCTCTGTGCCGCTGCTGACGAACCGCACCTTCTCCACCGGAGCCCGCTCGACGATCGCCTCGGCGAGCTCGACCTCGGGAGTGGTCGGGGTCCCGTAGGACGTGCCACGGGTGACGGCATCCAGGACCGCGGCCTGGACCTCCGGATGGGCATGGCCCAGCAGCATCGGGCCCCAGGAGCAGATCAGGTCGACGTACTCGTTCCCGTCGACGTCGGTCAGCCACGCCCCCTTCGCCTCCCGGATGAAGCGCGGCGTCCCGCCCACCGCGTTGAAGGCGCGCACGGGCGAGTTCACGCCGCCCGGCGTCACGGCCTTCGCGCGGGCGAAGAGCGCTTCGGATGCCGCTGCGGACAGGGTGGGAACATCGGTACGCACCGCGCCATTGTCACCGAGACCACCCCGGATCCCCACTTCGGCCTCATCCGTTGGCGATGGCAGCCCCCGGCGGCAGACCCGGATCGGCGTTGAAGATGTCGTCGGCATTGAGCGGACCGGCGTACTGCCACACGCCCCCGAGATCGCCGGCGAGCGGGGCAGTCGGACCACCGAGACCGGTGGCCGTCGTCCCGTTCCCGACCTCGAACCCGCCGCGCGCGGTCCACGGCGTCGTGAACGACGCCTGCGGCATCTCGCCCTCGGCGCCGCCCGTCAAGCGGCCTTCGCAGCGCACGGAATCTACGCAACGTCATTACATGTTTCCCTCGTTTGGCCATCTCGTTCCTGACCTGTGGCGCTACGGTTACCGACATGGCGTGGCGACTCCCGTCGCGAAGGACCTGCTCCGTCATCCGACGTGACCTTGTTCACATGCCGATCGGCTGATAATCTACAGACATTAGATAAATGAGTTTCGGGATTCAGCGTCACGAGCCACGACAACCTGCGTCTCATCAGCGTCTCGTTAACTGGAACGCAATGTGTCAGTAAAACGTGACGCGCGTAACTTTGACGTGAGACGGTTCGTTGTAAGCCTTGCGATATGGGGAGCAAGACCCGGGGGCGTTCCATCCCGGGGATTGAGAGGGAGATTCGATGTCCGCTACGCGCTACAACCGCTTTCAGAAGGCGACGGCGCTCGTTCCGCTCGCGCTGCTCAGCGCGGCCTGGACGGTCAATGTCACCGGTCTGACGCAGTCGAGTGCCACCGCATCAGGGACCAGATACGACGACGCGTTCAGCCTGCCCGACGGGACGTCGGTCCCGGCCGAGGCGATCGAGGCACCGGCCAGCGTGTCGGCCTCGACCAACGATGTCGACAAGTCACTCCCCGGGACGGCCAGCGCCGCCGGCATCCCGTCCGCCGCGCTCGCCGCCTATCAGCGTGCAGCCACGGTGATCAACGCCGCGGACGCATCCTGCAAGATCGACTGGCCACTGATCGCCGCGATCGGACGCGTCGAGTCCAACCACGGTCGCGCCAACGACAACCGCCTGAGCGCCGAGGGCGTCTCCACCCCCGGCATCTACGGGCTGCCGCTCAACGGCAAGGGCAACGTCTCCCAGATCACCGACACCGACGGCGGACAGTACGACGGCGACACCAGCTACGACCGCGCGGTCGGCCCGATGCAGTTCATCCCCTCCACCTGGGCGATGGTCGGTGTGGACGCCGACGGTGACGGCAAGCGCAACCCGCAGGACATCAACGACGCCGCCCTCGCGAGCGCGGTCTACCTCTGCTCCGGCGACGACGACCTCTCCACCGACCAGGGTGCGCGGGCAGCGGTCTTCCGCTACAACCACAGCCAGTCGTACGTCACGACGGTGCTCGGTGTCGCCGAGGCCTACCGCTCCGGTGACTTCACCTCGATCCCGAACAGCACGATCCCGGTCGACTACGCGATCCCGCGGATGGAGGCTCCCAAGTCTTCGAAGCAGAAGGACCGCGAGCTCCGTGCAGGCGGCCAGCAGGCCGGCCCGCGCGGCGGCTCCTCGCAGGCTCCGTCCAACCCGTCCAGCGAGGCCCCTTCCGGGGAGACTCCCGGTGGGAGCACCGGAGGCGGCACCGGCGGCGGCGGTGACGACGGCGGCACCACCACCGACCCGGGGAAGGCGCTGGAGCCGGTGACCAAGCCGGTCGAGAAGGTGGTCGCGACCGTCAGCGAGCTCACCACGGTCTGCACCAACGCGGTGGTCGACCAGCTCGGCTCCGTTCTCGCCCGCACCGTCCCGCAGAGCACGATCGCCGACTGCGTGGCACAGCTGCAGGGCAAGACCCTTCCGGAGGCGACCGGCGCTGTCGGCGGCATCCTCACGGGCCTGCTGCGGCTCCTCGGGCTCGTCAAGTAGCTCAAGCCATCTCCGAAGGGACCCCGCCATCCGGCGGGGTCCCTTCGGCGTAGTCAGCGCGGTGATCGCGCGTCTCCGCGCATGTAACACGTCGTTCGTAGGACTATCCGGTCGTTCTCATAGGGCGAGTAGTCCTACGAACGACGTGTTACACCTGCCCAGCGGCGTGATCAGCGGCGTGATCAGCGGCCTGATCAGCGGATCAGGCGGCGGGCTCGTCGTCCTCGTACTCGGTGACGAAGGCCCGACCGGCCTCGCGGACCGCGTCCAGGGAGGACGCATCGGCGAGCAGGGAGCTGAGGTGGTAGTCGGCGACCGACTCGGCCAGGGTGGTCGAGCTCGCCGAGGCCTTCTCCTCGTCGCGCCGGCCGTGCCAGAGCCGGTGCTGGGCACCTTCGTTGAGCGAGAGCAGCATCAGCGCAGTCGCGGCAGGGTCGGTCTGACGTAGCTCGCCGCTGTCGACGCCCAGCACGAGGAGCTGGGCGGCCGCATCGCGCAGCTTGTCGCCGTCCTCCTCGAAGCCCGCGAAGACCTGGGGCTGCGCGAGCGCGGCCACCTCCAGCTCGTAGAAGTCGAGCGGGGCGGTGCACAGCTGGCGGACGTCGGTGTAGAGGAAGGCGTAGAGCCGCGGAGCGACCGGACCGTCCTCCTCGAGAAGCTTCTCCGCGAGGGTGAGCGACTCGCGGTTCTTCTCCATCAAGGCGGAGAGGATCTCCTCCTTGGACTTGTAGTAGTAGTACATCGAGGACTGGCGCAGTCCGACACACTCGGCGATCTGGCTGATCGTCGTCGCCGCGACCCCTTGAGCGGTGAAAAGCCTGGATGCCTCTTTGAGGATCTCTTCCCGCGGGTTCGCCGAATCACGTCCACTGTTGCGCGGCCGACCGGTGCGCTTGGGGCTGGCCAACTCTCGATTGGTCACAGGCTGCAGTCTACTCTCAGGATATGTTCCACGTCACAGAGCTGAGCGGCTGATCAGGCGAGAACGTCAGCCTCGCAGCCAGCCAGCCGCTTCGGTGGCCCAGTAGGTCAGAATGACGTCCGCACCCGCCCTCTTGAAGGCGGTGAGTGTCTCCAGGATCGCCGGTTCGCGGTCGATCCAGCCGTTCGCGGCGGCGGCTTCCAACATCGCGTACTCCCCGGAGATGTTGTAGGCAGCCACCGGAACATCGACAGACTCACGCACTCGCTGCAGGACGTCGAGGTACGGGAGCCCGGGCTTGACCATCACGATATCGGCGCCCTCGGCCACGTCAAGGAGCGCCTCGCGGACACCCTCCAGTGCATTGGCCGGATCCTGCTGGTAGGTGCGCCGGTCGCCCTTGAGCGAGGAGTCGACCGCCTCGCGGAAGGGGCCGTAGAAGGCGGAGGCGTACTTCGCGGAGTAGGCGAGGATCGAGACGTCGGTGTGGCCGGCGGCGTCGAGGGCGTCGCGGGTCACCGCGACCTGGCCGTCCATCATCCCGGACGGGCCGACCATGTGGACGCCGGCCTCCGCGTGCGCGATCGCCATCTGGGCGTAGATCTCGAGGGTGGCGTCGTTGTCGACGCTGCCGTCCTCGGCGAGCACACCGCAGTGGCCGTGGTCGGTGAACTCGTCCAGGCACAGGTCGCTCATCACGGTGAGCGCGTCGCCCACCTCGGAGACGACGTCGGCGATGGCCACGTTGAGGATGCCCTCGGGGTCCAGCGCGCCCGAACCCACGGCGTCCTTGGTCTCCGGTACGCCGAAGAGCATGATGCCGCCGATGCCGGCGGATGCGGCCTCGGCCGCGGCTTTCCGCAGCGACTCCCGACTGTGCTGGACGACCCCGGGCATGGTCGAGACCGGGACGGGCTCATCGATCCCCTCGCGCACGAACGCGGGCAGGATCAGGTTCGCGGGGCGTACGGCCGTCTCCGCGACCATCCGGCGCATGATCGGCGTGCGTCGCAGGCGCCGGGGACGGATCACGGGCTTCTCGATGCTCATCTGCACTCCATCGCAAAAGGGTACGTTCCACGGTAGTGCAACAGCCGCGTGCTCCCACACTCGGGAGCACGCGGCTGTCGGGTGATGCGTCGGATCAGGAGGTGCGCGAACGACGGCGCGAGGCGGGGCGCCGGTCGGACGGCTTGGTGACCGGCAGGCCCTGCTCGACCAGCGACGCGCGACGCGCGGCACCGAAGGCGGCGAGCGCCTCGGTGAGCGCCTCGATCGACGGCTCGGGCGACATCACGTCGACCCGCAGGCCGTGCTCCTCGGCGGTCTTGGCGGTGGCCGGACCGATCGCCGCGATCACCGTGGAGGTGTGCGGCTTGCCCGCGATACCGACCAGGTTGCGGACCGTGGACGAGGAGGTGAAGACCACCGCGTCGAACTTGCCCGTCTTGATCGCGTCGCGGGTCGGCGCGGGCGGCGGGGCCGCCCGGACGGTGCGGTAGGCGGTCACGTCGTCGCACTCCCAGCCGAGGTCGACCAGGCCGGCGATGAGGTTCTCGGTGGCGATGTCGGCACGCGGGAGGAAGACCCGGTTGATCGGGTCGAGGTCCTCGTCGTACTCCGGCCACACCTCGAGCAGGCCGGCGGCCGACTGGTTGTCGGTGTTCGGCACCAGGTCGGGGCGCAGGCCCCAGGCCTCGAGCGCCTGCCCGGTCTTCTCGCCGACGGCGGCGATCTTCAGACCGGAGAAGGCACGGCAGTCCAGGCCGTACTCGTCGAACTTCTCGCGTACGGCGCGCACCGCGTTGATCGAGGTGAAGGCGATCCAGTTGTAGCGGCCCTCGACCAGCCCGCGTACGGCCTTGTCCATCTGCTGCGGGTTGCGCGGCGGCTCGACGGAGATCGTCGGGACCTCCTCGGGCACGGCGCCGAAGCCCTTCAGCTTCAGCGACAGCGCAGGAGCCTGCTCCTTGGTGCGGGGCACCAGCACGCGCCAGCCGAAGAGCGGCTTCGTCTCGAACCACGAGAGCGTCTCACGCAAGTTGACCACCTTGCCGATCACCACGATCGCCGGCGGCGCCATCCGTGCGGCACGGGCGTCGACGGCGATGTTCTCCAGCGTCGACTCTACCGTCGTCTGCTCGGTCGTGGTGCCGACGCGGGTGATCGCGACCGGGGTCTTGGCCGGGCGGCCCGCGGCGACGAGCTCCTTGGCGATGTCGCCGATCATGCCGACACCGGAGAGGAGGACGAGCGTGCGGTTGTCCGCGTACTGGCTCCAGTCGATCTTCTCGTTGCAGGTCACGACCGCGACCTCTTGGTGGTCCTTGGTCGTCAGCGGGATGCCGGCATACGCGGGAACGGCCGACACCGACGAGACGCCGGGGACGATCTCGAAGCCGATGCCCGCCTTGGCGCAGGACTGCGCCTCCTCGGGGCCGGAGGCGTAGAGGAAGGGGTCGCCGGTCATCAGGCGCACGACGCGCTTGCCCAGCTTCGCCTGCTTGACGACGGCCTTGGCACGGGCGGCGTTGGCCAGGGGCTGGCCGTCGGTGCCGAACCCGCCGTCGATGAACTCTGGTCCAACCGGTTCCGGGCCCTCCTTGGGCAGAGTTTCGCCCTCGGTCGGCTCGACCGGCTCGGGGATGCCGAGAACGCCGCGCACCATCGAAGCGTGCTCGGGGGCCTCGGTCACGACAACATCGGCCTGCTTCAACAGGTCGATCGCCCGTACCGTCAGCAGCTCAGGGTCACCAGGACCGCTGCCGACGAAGGACACCCAGCCCAGTGGGGTGGTCGAGCTGTGCTCGGCCGTCTGCTCGGTGGTCTTTGCTCGGGTCATGCGTTGTGCACCTTGTCCTGCTCGGGAGCGGTCTGGGGGGAACCGCCCGTGTCCATGACAGCCTGGCCGGGGTCAGTGGTGGGATCGTCGGTCAGGTCTGCTGCACCCTCGGCGAGCATCTCCTCGGCGAGCCGGCGCCCGACGCCTGCGGCGTCGTCGAGCGGCCCGGATGCGGAGAGTCGGATCGAGAGCGAGCCATCGAGTGAGAGCGCAACTGCCCGCACCCACAGCTCTGGTCCTTCCTCACCCTCAACCACGTCGGCGAGGGTCCCGATGGGCGCGGCACAGCCACCTTCGAGGGTGGCGAGCACCGCGCGTTCCGCCTCGACGGCCGCTCGGGTGGGCGAGTCGTCGAGGGAAGCCAGAATCTTGCGTACGTCGGCATCGGCGTCGCCCGCGCGGCACTCGACCGCCAGGGCTCCCTGACCAGGAGCGGGCAACACCTGGATCGGGTCGAGGACCTCGGTGACCTCGTCGAGCCGGTCGATGCGGGCCAGGCCGGCGCGCGCGAGCACGACAGCGTCGAACTCGCCCGAGCGGACCTTGCCGATGCGGGTGTCCACGTTGCCGCGGATGCCGTCCAGCTCCAGGCCGAGGCCGAGGGCCTTGATCTGGGCGACGCGTCGCGGCGAGCCGGTGCCGACCCGCGAGCCCGGCGGGAGCTCGCCGAGGGTCAGGCCGTCGCGGGCGACGATCACGTCGCGCGGGTCCTCGCGCGGCAGGATCGCGAGCAGCTCGATGCCGTCCTCGGGATAGGTCGGCAGGTCCTTGAGGGAATGGACCGCGAGGTCGATCTCCTTGGCGTGGAGCGCGTCGCGCAGCGCGCTGACGAAGACTCCCGTCGAGTTCGAGCTGGTCAGCGGGGTGTTCGCCGCCTGGGTGCGGTCGCCGTCGGAGACGATCTCGACCAGCTCGACGATGTGGCCCTGGGCGCGGAGCATCTCCGCGACGAGGGTCGACTGGGTGACGGCGAGCTGGGAACGGCGGGTGCCGAGGCGAAGGGTTCTCATGAGTGGTCTCCTGGGACGTCGGCCCGGGTCACCGCGGAGACGGCCTCGGGGTCGAGCGCGAAGAGCTCGGCGAGCGCAGCGGCGTAGGACACCGCACCGGTCTCGTTGGCGAGCTCCTTGACCCGGACGGTCGGCTCGTGGAGCAGCTTGTCGGCCACGCGGCGTACGGTCCGGAGGACCTCGGCACGAGTGACCTCGTCGAGGCCGGGAAGCTTGTTGTCGAGGCGTTCCATCTCGGCCGCGACGACGCCGGTGGCCATGCTTCGCAGCGCGACCACCGTCGGGGTCACCGCGGACTGGCGACGAGCGCTCAGGAACGCCGCGACCTCCTGAGTGACGATGTCGCGGACCGCGAGCACCTCCTTGCCGGCGGGCGAGGCGTGCAGCTCGTCGGCGAGGGCGGCCAGGTCGATCAGGGTGGCCCCGGGGAGCGACCCCGCTGCGGGGTCGATGTCGTGGGGCAGGGCCAGGTCGATCAGCGCGATCGGGCGGCCGCTGCGGTCACCGACCATGTCCGCCGGGACGAGCAGCCCGCTGGCGCCCGCGCAGGTGATCACGATGTCGGCGGCCGCGACCTCCGCGGCCAGCTCGTCGAGCGCGGCGGAACGCGCGGAGTACTCCTTGGCGAGGCGCTCGGCGTTGGCCGTGGTGCGGTTGACCACGACGACGTCGGCGGCCCCCAGCCGGGAGACGGTCGCGGTGGCCAGCCCGGCCATCGCACCGGCGCCGACGACGGCGACCCGCTTGCCGCGTACGTCACCCACGGCTCGCGCGGCGCGGTCCAGCGACGCGGTCACCAGCGACGGGGCGGCCTGGTCGATGCCGGTCTCCGCGCGCGAACGCTTGCCGACCCGCAGCGCCTGCTGGAACAGGCTGTTGAGCGCCGGTCCGACCGTGCCCATCTCCTGGCCGAGCTGCAGGGCCGCACGGGCCTGCCCGAGGATCTGGCCCTCGCCGACGGCCATCGAGTCGAGCCCGGCGGCCACCTTGAACAGGTGGGAGACGGCACCGTCGTCGTAGTGGACGTAGAGGTGCGGCAGCATCGTCTCGAGCGTCTGGCCGGCGCCCTCGATGATGCGGCGGGAGAGCTCCTCGACAGAGCCGTGGAAGCGCTCGACCTCGGTGTAGATCTCGAGCCGGTTGCAGGTCGCGATGACCGCAGCCTCGCTGACGTGTTCACAACCTGCCACGTCGGTGAGGAGCTTCTGCAGGCCGTCCGCGTCCACCGCCGCCGCCTCGAGCAGCGAGACCGGCGCGGAGTTATGTGAGATGCCGACAACAAGGACACTCATGCCCTGATCCCTTCCTCGGAACCATTGTCCACCGTCCCGTCAGCTTCTGCAGCCTTGCGCGACTCGTGATACGCCAGGATCTGCAGCTCGATCGAGAGATCGACCTTGCGTACGTCGACACCCGGCGGCACGTTCAGGACGGCGGGCGCGAAGTTGAGGATGCTGCTGATGCCGGCCGCGACCATCGCGTCGGCGACGTCCTGGGCCGCGCTCGCCGGCACCGAGATGACTCCGATCGAGACCTGCTCGGCAGCGACGATCCGGGCCAGGTCGGCGAACGGCCGGACCTCGAGCCCGGCGACCGTCTGGCCCTGCATCGGCGCGGCCGCGTCCAGGAGCGCGACGGTGCGGAAGCCGCGGCTGCTGAAACCGGAGAAGTTGGCGAGCGCCTGACCCAGGTTTCCGATACCGACGATGATGACCGGCCAGTCGTGGGTCACGCCGATCTCGCGGGCGATCTGGTAGCTCAGGTAGTCGACGTCGTAGCCGACCCCGCGCGTGCCGTAGGAGCCCAGGTAGGAGAGGTCCTTGCGCAGCTTGGCCGAGTTCACCCCGGCGGCCGTCGCGAGCTCCTCGGAGGAGCAGGACGCGATGTTGCGCTCAGCGAGCGAGGTCAGGGCCCGGAGGTAGACCGGAAGCCGGGCGACTGTCGCCTCGGGGATGTCCCGGTGGGGGTCTGAGGCACCGCTGCCCTCGCCCGTATTCGTACTCCGTGCCGTCACGCTCTGCTCTTTCAATGCCGGCGCCACAGACGGGGGCTTTTTAGCCCGGGATCGCCCTGCGGCTCAGCCACCATACGGAGTTTGTGACCGCGAGAACAAACTCGCAGACCGTCGGCTAGCACACGTGTTTGTGGAGTTGTCAGAGGGGGGTTGTTCAGGGTAATGGGCCGATCGACAGTTATTCTGGGGAGCGCGCGAGCGCTGCCCTGAGCCGCTCCTCGGAGACGCGCCAGAAGTCGTGCTGCTTCCCGTCGACGTACGTCACCGGCACCTCGTTCGTGAACCGCTCCCGCAGCTCCTCGTCCGCGTCGATGTCGACCTCGGTGTAGTCGTCCCCGACCACCTTCTTGAGGACCAGCCGGGCCTCGTCGCACAGATGGCAGCCCTGACGGGAGTAAAAGGTCACACGGGGTTCCATCCGACCATCTTGACACCTGGGCCCCTTCACGGCGTCCGGACCACTACTGTTGGCGAAATGAGCAGCGCCAGCGACCGCCGCCGTGCCGAACTGCGGCGAAAAGACCTCAAACGCCGCTCGGCTCTCGCCGGCGAGGCATCGGCCGCGGCCGCGGAGATCGAGGCCTGGCTCTATCCGACGACCGGAGACCCGACGGCGGCAGCGTTCTTCGACGTGGACAACACGATCATGCAGGGCGCGACGATCTTCCATCTGGCCCGCGGCCTGCACCGGCGCAAGTTCTTCCGGACCCGAGACATCGCCTCGGCGGCGTACAAGCAGGCCTATTTCCGGGTGGCCGGGGTCGAGGACCCCGCCCACATGGAGTCGGCGCGCTCCTCGGCCCTGTCGTTCATCCGCGGCCATCGGGCCGAGGAGGTCGAGAGCCTGATGGAGGAGATCTTCGAGGAGGGCATGGCCCACCGGATCTGGCCCGGCACCCGGGCGCTGGCGCAGACCCATATCGACCAAGGTCAGCGGGTGTGGCTGGTGACCGCGGCGCCCGTCGAGGCCGCCCGGGTCATCGCCCGGCGGCTCGGGCTCACCGGCGCCCTCGGGACGGTGGCGGCCACCGAGGACGGCGTCTACACCGGCGAGCTGGTCGGGGAGATGCTCCACGGGCCGGCCAAGGCGGAGGCGGTCAAGGCGATCGCCGCCCGGGAAGACCTCGACCTCTCTCGCTGTGCCGCCTACTCGGACTCCTACAACGACCTGCCGATGCTCTCGCTGGTCGGTCATCCGTGTGCGATCAACCCGGACGCGCGCCTACGCGCCCACGCGCGCGAGAAGGGCTGGCCGATCCGTGACTACCGCACCGGGCGCAAGGCGGCCCGGGCCGGCGTGGTCACCGCGGCGCTGGGCGGGGCGGCCACCGGGGCGATCGCGGTGGCGATCGCGCTCCGTGGACGGCGCGAGTGATTCGTGCCGTTGGCGAGGTGCATGCAGTGACGGGTATTCGCCGCCCTGTCGGAAAAATGCCACCACACGCCGACGCAACTTCGGCTCGGGACCTGACATCGGGATGCCCTAACCCGTAAGGTTGGGCTCGCTCAGGGGGAGTCTTCGGGAGGGACCCACATGTCGCGCCGCGCCAATGACGTCCATCGTCGCTTGGATGCACTTCGCGCTGCGGTCGAGCTCTTGATGAACGAGGGCTACGAACCCGCGTACGCCGGCGTGGCCGGTGCGTCCGGCCCGCTCGCCGAGCCCGAGCGTCGCGGCTCGGGTGGCACCCACGAGTCCACACCCCGCTCCGACAACGAGCCGGACGACGACACCGAGCTCGCCGCCTCCTCGGAGGAGAGCGAGGCCGACCGCACCCGGCTGATCGCGCTGGTCGAGCTCGCCCGCAAGGGCGACAAGGAGGCGTTCGGCCTCCTCTACGACCACTACAACGGTGCCGTCTACCGCTTCCTCTTCTACCGGACCCGCTCCACCCAGGTCGCCGAGGACCTGACCTCGGAGACGTTCTTCCGGGCACTCCGCTCGATGACCGGCTTCCGCTGGCAGGGCAAGGACTTCGGCGCCTGGCTGATGACCATCGCGCGCAACCTGGCCACCGACCACTTCAAGGCGGGACGTACGCGCCTGGAGATGACCACCGAGGACATGGGTCAGCACGACTCCTCCTCGGACGGGCCCGAGAAGATCGTGATGGCGGGGATCACCAACGAGATGCTGCTCGGCGCTCTCTCCAAGCTCCCCGACGAACAACGCGACTGCATCATCATGCGTTTCCTCCAAGGGCTGTCGATCGCGGAGACAGCGGCTATCCTCGGGCGCAGCGACGGAGCCGTGAAACAGCTCCAGCTGCGCGGGATCCGCAATCTCGCCAAGCAGATGCCTGACGGGATCCGCTGATGACTGTGTTCCGCACCACCTTGAATGCTCGACCGGTTGCCGTAACCCGCGGCCGGGGCGACTCGTTGTCCGACATGGCTGCACCTTGCGCGCAGCTGTTTCGACGAATCCCTGTCTGCCGATACCGAGTAGGAACCCCCCGATGAGCCCGGCGTTCCCGGCGCGAAAGCGTGCCGACGAGTTCGACCGAATGGTCGCGGCCACTGCCGCGACGGATCGGCGTGCCTCGCACTCTGCCGACGAGCTTCGTGATCTGGCAGTCTTCGCTTCGTCGCTCTCCACCCTCAGCGACTCAGCCGTCCCCAGTCGCGACTTCTCCGTCTCCCTGCGCGAGCGCCTCATGGCCGCCGCCGACACCGAGCTCGTGCCCGCGCCGCGCACCGAGAAGACCGTCGAGCGCAAGCTCACCGTCGGTCCCGTGCGCAGGCCGCGCCGGCAGCGCAATCTGGCCGTCGCCCTCGCCGCGATGGCGATCGTCGGCGGCACCGCGGGTGCCGCGGCCGCATCCCAGACCGCTCTGCCCGGTGACTCGCTCTACCCGGTCAAGCGGGCCGTGGAGAACGTCTCGGCCGGCTTCACCGTCAGCACCCAGGCCCGCGGCAACCGGATCCTCGAGGACGCCGGCACCCGCCTGCGCGAGGCCAAGTCGCTCGTCGCCGACGCGCCGATGACCGACTCCGAGCGGGTCACCACGACGCTCGAGACCTTCTCGCGACAGGCCGCCCACGGCTCCGACCTGCTGATCAGCGACTTCGAGCAGTCCCAGGACAACGACTCGCTCGCCCAGCTGCGTACGTTCGCGGCCGATGGCGTCGAGGAGCTGGCCGAGCTGAGCCCGAAGGTGCCCGAGCGGGCCGAGCCGGCCGTCTCCGACGCCGCGCAGACCCTCGTGCTGATCGACCAGGCCGCCGCCCAGCTCTGCCCCACCTGCGAGGGTGGCATCACCGAGCTTCCCGCGACCCTGGTCTCCAGCCTCACCTCCGACATCGACGGGCTGCTTCCGGCCGACACCGTCGTCGAGGCCGAGGCGCTGCCGCCGCTCACCCAGGACGACAACGCCCTCGACCTGCCCTCCATCGACCCCGACAAGATCGGTCCCGGCTCTGTGACCGACCCGAAGGGCGAGAAGGACGAGGCGGAGGAGCCCTCCGCGGAACCGGATGAGGACGGCAGCATCCTGCCGAGCCCCAGCAACCCCTCCGACGGCGATCCCTCCGAGGACCCGGACACCGACCCCGACACCGTGACGGACCCCGTCACCGGTCTGGTCACCGGCGTCACCGGCCTGGTCGGCGACGTGCTCGCCGGCGCCACCGGCCTCCTCACCCCGTAATCGCCGAGGCGTCGCGCGCGTCGGCCGAAGCGTCACGTACGTCGATCGAAGCGTCAGGTACGTCGGCCGAAGCGTCACGCGCGTCGCCCGAAGCGTCACCTACGCAGATCGAGGCGTTATGCGTGACGCCTCGGGCGACCGGGCTGACGCCTCGAGCGACGGCGGTGACGTCTTGAGCGCCGGCGGTGACGTCTCGACCGACCGGGGTGACTTCTCGGGCGACCGGGCTGACGCCTCGAGCGACGGCGGTGACCTCTCGGGCGACCAGGCTGACGCCTCGACCGACGCGAGTGACGTCTCGGCCGACGGGGGCGACGTCTCGGCCGGGGTGGGTCAGCCGAAGACGGAGGCGCGCTCGCCCAGCAGGCGGTAGAGGGTCTGCTGGATCGTCTCGCGAACCTGGTCGGTGACGTTGAAGACGAGCATCGGGTCGTCGGCCTCCGTGGCGTCGTACGCATCGGTGCGGATCGGCTCGCCGAACTCGATCAGCCACTTCGACGGGAGCGGGATGAGACCCAGCGGCCCGAGCAGCGGGAAGAACGGCGTGATCGGCAGATAGGGCACGCCGATGACCTTGGCGAGAGCCGGGATGTTGCCGACCAGCGGATAGATCTCCTCGGCCCCGACGACGGAGAGCGGCACGATCGGGACGCCGGTGCGCAGCGCGGAGGAGACGAAGCCGCCGCGCCCGAAGCGCTGAAGCTTGTAGCGCTCGCTGTAGGGCTTGCCGATGCCCTTGAAGCCTTCGGGCCAGACACCGACCAGCTCGCCGTTGCGCAGCATGCGCTCGGCGTCCTCGCTGCAGGCCAGCGTCGCGCCGGCCTTGCGGGCGATGTTGCCGACGATCGGCATCCGGAAGACGAGGTCGGCCCCGAGCGGGCGCAGGTCACGCCCGAGCTCGTCGTGGATCGAGACCATCGTCATCAGGCCGTCCATCGGGATGGTGCCGGAGTGGTTGGAGACGATCAGGGCGCCACCGTCGGTCGGGATGTTCTCGATGCCGCGCACCTCGACCCGGAACCACTTCTCCTTGATCGGCCGCAGCACGGCCAGCATGAAGCGTTGGGTCAGCTCGCGGTCGAAGCCGTATTCGTCGACGGAGTATTCGCCCGAGATCCGGCGGCGCAGGAACACGATGAACCGAGCGAGCTGCTCCTCCCACTCGGTTCCGAAGACCTCTTTGGCGGCGATCTCCAGAGCCGCGGCCCAGTCGGCCGCCGGGATCGCCCGCAGCGGGTGGCGCTCGCGCGCCGTGGTGCCGGTGAAACCCTGGGCGGCGGACTCAGTCACCGGGCGCTCCTGTCAGTCGGCTCTCCAAGGCGGCCAGCGCACGGTCGGCACGGTTCACGGACGGCATCACGCTGTCCGCAAAGTCTACGACCGTGCCTTCGGTCGTGTATCGAGGTTCGAAGCCCAGCAGGGAGCGCATCCGCGTGGTGTCGACGCCGCGACCGTAGGTCAGCAGCGCCCTCAGCTCGGCGGGATACTCGCCGCCGCCGAACCTCGCCAGGCCGAACATGGGCTCGGGGATCGGCACGGTGACCCGTTGCAGCCGTCGCGCGACCTGCGAATGGGTCAGCACACCGTCGCCGGCGACGTTGAACGTCCCGGGGACCCCGGTGCGTACGGCATGCTCGAGGACGCCGTAGAGGTCCTGCTCGTGAAGAAACTGAAGGCGCGGGTCGAAGCCGAGCACGTTCGGTACGACCGATCGTCGGAAGTGGGCCGCGATCGGGCTGACCACGCTCGGCCCGAGGACGTTGGCGCAGCGCAGGACCGTGACGGCGATGTCCGGGCGACGACGGGCGAAGCCGCGTACGTAGGACTCGACGTCGGCCGCGTCGCGGGCATAGCCGGAGGACGGGGTGCGCCGCGGCTCCATCGACTCGGTGAACATCGCCGGGTCGCGGCTGCTCGCCCCGTAGACCTGGGTCGTCGACTTCACCACGACCTGACGCAGGGACGGCGCGGTCTGGCAGGCCGCGAGGAGCTGCATCGTCCCGATGACGTTGAGTTCCTTCATCGTCGAACGACCCCCGGTGGTGCCGGGGGTCGCGATGACGCTGAGGTGGACGACGGTGTCGACCTCCTCCTTGGCGACCACCTTGGCGATCACCGGGTTGCGGATGTCGGCTCGGACGAATCCGACTTTGCCGATGTCGCCGCGAGGCGGTGCGACATCGACGCCGATCACTCGCTCGACGTTCGGGTGGCGGGCGGCAGCGCGCGCAAAACGGCGCCCGAGGTCACGCGAGACCCCGGTGACCAGGAGGACCCGACCGGGCCCAGAGCGTTCCGCCACCTACGCCACGAACGTCACTTGCCGAGCTTGCGGCGCTGGACGCGAGTCTTCTTGAGCAGCTTGCGGTGCTTCTTCTTCGCCATGCGCTTGCGACGCTTCTTGATGACAGAACCCACGGGGAACCCTTCACGATCGTTGCAGAGAATGCCGGCCCGGTGCCGACGCGGCCACTCACCGCAGCGCGCGGCAAACAGACCTAGGGGGTAAGACTAACCAAGCCAGGGCATCCGAGGAGAATCGGTGACCGGTGTTGCCCCCGCGCCCCAGCTGCTCGGGCGCGGGGTCCGACAACTAGCCCGCGTTGTAGAACGAGCTCTTGAGGTATTCGTTCGCGTCGTCCTCCCGAACCCGGAAGGAACGACCGACACGCACCGCAGGCAACTCGCCCGAATGAACCAACCGGTAGACCGTCATCTTGGATACGCGCATCATCGACGCAACCTCGGCAACGGTCAGGAACTTGCTGTCAGAGATGTCTCCAGAAGGAGTAACCATCTGCTTCCACCGTTCTCTCTCGAGTGATCGCGACGCCAGCGGCTTCCCCACCTCTGGTCCAAAACGCGATCCCAAAGTGAGAATAGGGCCTGATGTGACTGATGGGGAAGGGGACACCCCTGAGAATCTCACATACCATCGGCGTGTCGAGTTGCATTTGGGCGCGACGAACTGCGGTTTCTAGACCGTCCCGAAACTAGGTGACCGGGCTACGGCATCGGGTCGAGCCCGTGCAGCGGGAACACCGCTGTGCGAGTCGCGTGGACCTGCCGGTCCAGCCACGTGCCGGGGTCGTATCCGCTCCCCCAGTCGCGGTAGGCCGGTTCACGTCCGTCCGTCATGCGCAACGGCGCAACCCTCCCGAGGCGCGTCTGCACGTGCTCGCGCCAGCCACCTGGCACGTCGAGCGTCGGCTCCAAGGGATTCCCCGACACTAGCGCAAGAAGGTGGGTCCATGCGCGTGGCACGACGTCGACGACCGCGTACCCACCGCCGCCGAACGCCACCCATTTGCCCGCGCACACCTCGTGCGCGAGCTCGTGGAGCGCGACGTACGCCGCCCGCTGGCCGTCTACGCTCAGCGCCAGGTCGGCGAGGGGGTCGTCGGTGTGCGAGTCGCAGCCCTGCTGGGTCACCAGGATCTCCGGCTGGAACTCACGGACCAGGTCGGGCACGACGGCATGGAAGGCACGCAGCCAGCCGTGGTCGGCCGTGCCGGGCGGCAGCGCGACGTTGACCGCGGTGCCCTCGGCCTCCGGCCCGCCGATCTCCTCGGCGAAGCCCGTGCCGGGGAAGAGCAGTTGGCCGGTCTCGTGGATCGAGACGGTCAGGACGCGCGGGTCGTTCCAGAAGGCCCGCTCCACGCCGTCCCCGTGATGCACGTCCACGTCGACGTAGGCGACCTTCTTCACGCCCTGGTCGAGGAGCCACTGGATGCCGGCGGCGACGTCGTTGTAGATGCAGAACCCGGCAGCGCGCCCGCGCATCGCGTGGTGGAGGCCCCCCATGATGTTGGCGCTGTGCAGGCTCTCGCCGGAGTGGACCTGGCGGCAGGCCTCGATGCTCGCGCCGACGATGTGGGCGCTGGCGTCGTGGATGTGGGCGAAGACCGGGTCGTCCTCGGTGCCGAGGCCGTGGGCGAGGTCCGACTCGCCGCTTCGGCCGGCCTTGATGACCGCCTCGATGTAGCTCTCGTCGTGGATGGTGAGCAGCTGCTCCGGGGTGCCCATCGGCGCCTCGACGACCTTCAGATGGTCGAGTACGCCGAGCTCGCCGGCCAGGCGCATCGTCAGGTCCACCCGGATCGGCGCCATCGGGTGGGTCGGGCCGAAGTCGTAGTCGGCGAGGCTCTCATCGAAGACGACCGTCGAGTGCCCCTGGCAGGTGGTCGGCCCTGTGGTCGGCACTGTGGTCGGCGGTGTCGTCATGGGCCACACGGTATCCGTGAGGTGTGCAACACTGGAGAGGTGTTCAGCATTCGTTCCACCCAGTGGTGGTCCGCCTCCTAGGCGGTCCATCCGATTGTTGAGCACTCACATCAGGCCGCCCGCGGGCGGCCTCTTCTTGTTCGATCGTCGCTGACCCGTGGGCCTCACCACCCCGAAAGGTCCACCATGACCCGGCGACTCTCCCTCATCACTCCCTCCGGACGACTCACCCTCGGCAACCTGCTTGGCGCACTGCGGCCGATGGCTGCCGCGGCCGACTCGGACGCCTTCTACGGGCTCTCCGACCTGCACGCGCTGACGCTGCCGCACGAACCGTCGGTGCTGCGTACCCGAACGGAGGAGATGGCCCTCCTCCTGATGGCGTCCGGGCTCGAACCGGCCACGTTGTTCATCCAGTCCCACGTCCCCGCGCATCGCTCGCTCGGCTATCTGCTCGAGTGCGTCGCACATACCGGCGAGCTGGGCCGGATGATCCAGTTCAAGGAGAAGTCGCGCCGGGTCGGGGCCTCGGTGCGCGCCTCGCTCTTCACCTATCCGGTGCTGATGGCGGCCGACATCCTGCTGTACGGGGCGACCGAGGTGCCCGTCGGTGACGACCAGCGCCAGCACGTCGAGCTCGCCCGCGACATCGCGATCCGGTTCAACACGACGTACGGCCGGGTCTTCTCGGTGCCCCAGGCGGTGCACCCCGAGGCCGGGGCTCGGATCATGGACCTGGCCGACCCGACGAGCAAGATGTCGAAGTCGGCCGGCGACGAGCACCCCGGCTCGATCTTCCTCCTGGACGATGCCGACGTCGTACGTCGCAAGGTGGCTCGCGCGGTCACCGACTCCGCGGGGGACGTCTCGCGCGATCCCGAACGGCCCGGGGTCACCAACCTCATCGACATCCTCGAGGCCTGCGGCGGTTCCGCTGCCGGGGTATCGGGCTATGGCGACCTGAAGGCCGCGGTCACCGACGCCGTCGTCGCTGAGCTCGAGCCGATCCAGAAGCGCTACCGCGAGCTCGCCGCCGACCGGGCGTACGTCACGAAGGTCTATGCAGCAGGAGCCGCGCGCTGCCGGGAGGTGACCGCCCCGGTCCTGGCCGCCGCGGAGGCGGCGATCGGGCTGGGCTGACGGTCGGGCGCCCTGCTGTAACACGCCGTTCGTAGGACTACTCGGGGCCGCGGGTGGGGGGCGGGGGGGGGGGAGAGGGGGGTGTAGGGGGGGGGCGCGGGGAGGGGCGG
>NZ_JBHWLY010000042.1:24760-33962 GCF_042730435.1 Nocardioides sp. NPDC059952
GTCCGCGGCGGCCGGGGCGGGGGGCAGCGGGCGGGGGTGCCGGGGGGGCGCCGTGATTAACCCCGCGGTGCGGCGGACTACTCGCCCCATCGGATAGGGCGAGTAGTCCTACGAACGACGTGTTACAGCGCGCGCCGCTCAGATCCGCACGTCCGCCAGCTCGCCGACCCGCGCACCCTGCGGCCGCAGGTAGACCACAAAGGTGACCAGGGCGCAGATGGCGTAGAAGACGGTGAAGGCGACGAACGCCGACTTCGTGGCGTCGAGGGGGTTGTCGACCCAGGGGCTGTTGAAGGCGATCGGGATGAGGAAGCCACCGATCGCACCGACGGCGCCGATGATGCCGACGGCCGCGGAGGACTTCTTGGTCGCGCCGACGAGCGCGACGTCCCGATCGGCGGTGCCCGGTGTGGTGGCCATCTCGGCCTCGCGGCGGAAGATCGACGGGATCATCTTGTACGTCGACCCGTTGCCGATGCCGGTCGAGGCGAAGACCAGCATGAAGAAGCCCAGGAAGGCAGGGAACCATGCCTGGTTCGCCTCCGCGATCGCGGGCGAGGCATCCGGGTTCGGGGTGAGCTGCATCAGCGTCCACAGCACCGCGAGGGTGAAGACGACCAGTCCGATGAACGCACCGAGCGTCACCTTCGCGCCGCCCCAGCGGTCGGCCAGCCAGCCGCCGAACGGCCGGGTCGCGGAGCCGATCAGCGCACCGAGGAAGGCGAAGTAGGCGAAGTAGATGCCGGTCCCGAGCGGCGCGGGCTCGGGCACCCAGAAGTTCAGCTTGATCAGCAGCGGCATCGCGGCGGAGTAGCCGATGAAGGAGCCGAAGGTGCCGATGTAGAGGAACGACATGATCCAGGTCTGCTTCGACTTCACCACCGAGAGCTGCTCACGCACGGACGACTTCGCGGAGCTGATGTTGTCCATGAAGAAGAAGGCCGCGAGGATCGCGATGACGGCCAGTGCCGCATAGACGAACGCCGCTCGCTCCAGGTGGATGCCACCGGACGAGGCCTTGACCAGCCCGAAGATGCCCGCACCGCCGACGATGACCGGCAGCAGGAACTGGATGAGGGCGACGCCGAGGTTGCCGCCGGCGGCGTTGAGGCCGAGTGCCGCACCCTTCTTCGAGGCCGGGTAGAAGAAGTTGATGTTGGCCATCGAGGAGGCGAAGTTCCCGCCGCCGAGGCCGGCGGTGGCGGCGATGACGCAGAAGACCCAGTAGGGGGTGGACGGCTGGGTGACGGCGTACGCGAAGCCGAGGGTCGGCACGAGCAGCAGCGCGGCCGACATCATCGTCCAGTTGCGGCCGCCGAACTTAGGCACCGCGAGGGTGTAGGGCACCCGCAGCAGCGAGCCGACCAGGTTCGGGATGGCGATCAGGAAGAACAGCTGGCTCGGGGTGAAGTCGAAGCCCTGGGCGACCAGGAAGGCCGAGGAGACCGACCAGATCAGCCAGACCGAGAAGCCGAGGTGCTCGGCGAAGATCGACCAGATCAGGTTGCGGCGGGCGGTCTTCGCCCCGGTTTCCTCCCAGAAGGTGGCGTCCTCGGGACGCCAGTCGTCGATCCAGTGGCGGCGGCTCATGGTGGGCTCCTCTGTTGCGGCAGTCGGCGAGATACCACCCACGATCGCCAGCCCAGGTTTCAGCAGCCGCCAACCCTCGCGTGCGAGCCCGTCAACTTCCTCTCACGGCCTCACAGGGCTCACAACCTCACTTCCGCCGCCGATGGAAGGCAAAGGTCCTTTACCCAAACCGGGCGATTCGATCGCCACCAGGGGTAATGAGACTGAAAAACGACCGGCGACGACGCGGTCGCCGGTCGGGACAGACAACACAAGGGGGACACACAATGTCCAGACTTCCAAGGTGTCTGACGGCGGCTGTCGCACTGATCCTCGGCGCGGCGCTCATCGCCACCACCCCACCAGCACAGGCCCATTCCAAACCTCGGCTGCCCAAGGGCGTACTCGCATCCGGCCTGCTCTCCCCGCTCAGCGCGGCGGTGGACCATGACGGCACGGCGTACGTCTCCTCGAACTTCGCCGGGCAGATCCTGAAGGTCCGGCCGGGCAAGAAGGCCAAGGTGATCTACACCGACCCCAACGGCTACGAGGTCGGCGGGCTCTCGGTCCACGACGGCGTGGTGACCTTCGTCGTCACCCGGTCCAACCGCGAGACCTTCGAGAACACGGGCAGCTGGTTGAAGCGGCTCTACCCCTCGGGCAAGGTCAGGACGGTCGCCGACCTGCACGCCTACGAGACGAAGCGAAACCCAGACGGCCGTACGTCCTACGGGTTCCGCGACGGTGACACCGACTGCAACGCGAAGTGGCCGGCCGACATCGGTGCGCCTGCGGCCTACAAGGGCGGCATCGACTCGCACCCGTACGCCACGGCCCTCCAGCACGGCCGCACCTACGTCGCGGACGCCGGCGGCAACAGCATCCTGTCGGTCTCCTCGCACGGTCACATCCGGACCGTCGCGACCCTGCCGGGGATCCCGTACACGTTCACCCCGGAGGTCGTCGCCGGCTTCGGGCTCGACGAGTGCTTCGTCGGCCGGACCTACTACTTCGAGGGAGTCCCGACCGACGTCGAGACCAGTCACCACGGACGTCTCTACGTGTCCAGCCTGCCGGGCGGACCGGAGGGTCCTGAGCTCGGTCCTCGTGGCAGCGTCTTCAAGATCGACGCCAGGACGGGACACAAGAAGCAGGTCGCCCAGGGCTTCCTCGGCGCCACCGGCGTCGCGGTGAGTCCGCACGGCACGATCTACGTGGCCGAGATGTTCGGCAACAAGATCACCGCCGTACGTCACGGCCACCGCTGGACCAAGGCGGAGAAGCCCACTCCCGGAGCGGTGGAGTGGACCAGGTGGGGAGTCGTCGCCACGATCGACGTCCTCTCCGGGACCGACGGCACCTCGCCGCCGGCCGGAAAGCTGGTCAACCTCGGATGATCGGACGACGCGGCGGGCGACCAGGCGCCCGCCGCGTACGTCTTCTCTCGTGATCCTCAGCCGAGGTAGCGCTCCCACGGGCCGGTGATGGCCAGGGTGTAGCCGGGGTCCTGCATGTTGACGAAGAGGACCTTGCCGTCGGGCGAGAAGCACGGGCCGCAGAACTCGGAGTCGTTCAGGTCGTTGCGGGCGATGGCGTACGCCGGACCGCCCGGGAACGCGCCGAGCACGTGCGAGGCGCCGGTGCCGTCCTCGGCGAGCACCAGCGAACCCCAGGGGGTGACGGTGACATTGTCGGGGCCGTCGAAGGTGAGGTCGGTGTACTTCGGCGCCGGGGCATCGTCCTCGGACTGCGTCTGGTGCGGGAAGTACGTCACCAGCTGGATGGTCTCGGCCGCATAGTCGTAGAACCAGACCATGCCGTCGTGCGGGCTCGCGTCCGCGGGGAGGTCGGTGTCCTCCCAGGCGTAGGAGTTGACCACGTAGACACCCTCGTCGGTGCCCCACACGCCCTCGAACTTGCGCCCCCGGGTGACCTCGCCGTCGGCGAACTGCTCCCGACAGGGAGTCGACTGGGCGTCGCGCTCGGGAACCTTCTTCCACGTCACCGGGAAGGGCTGGCCCATCTGCGCGGAGGTCAGGTAGGCCACGTCGGGCAGCACCGAGCCGTCGGGCAGGATGATCTGCATCGCGGCGAGCGTGCCGGCGTCGTCCGCCAGCTCGGTGAGCACGCCCGGACCGAGCCTCACCCCGGCCGGGGCGGTCCAGCGGTAGAAGAGCCCGTTGGGCTCGTCGGCGTCCTCGGAGAGGAACACCTTCGTGCGGGTCCTGTCGATCGCGAGGGCCTCGTGGTCGTAGCGGCCGAAGGCCTTGATCGGTCGCGGGTCGGCCGAGCCGTCGGCCCAGACCTCGAAGACGTAGCCGTGGTCCTTCTCGTAGACCCCCGTGCTGCCGTCCTCGCCCTCCCACTCCTCGCCGGCGTCGTTGACGGTCTCCTCGCAGGTCAGCCAGGTCCCCCACGGCGTCGGGCCGCCGGCGCAGTTGGTGGAGGTGCCGGAGATCGCGACGAACTCGCCGAAGTTGGCGCCGCCCGCGTCGGTGGTGATCACGGTGCAGCCGCCGGACGGCGCGCCCGGGTCGTAGACGGTGCCCTCGACGAGCGGCACCGGTACGCCCTCGCCGGGCTCGATCTCGTGGTTCTGGATCAGCGTGTAGCGCCCGCGCCTGCCACCGAGCACCATCATCCCGTCGTGGTTGGACGGCGTCTTCTCCCCCGTCTTCAGGGTCGTCTCACCGGCGGAGGTGACGATGGCGTACGCGAACCCCTCGGCCAGCGCGAGGATCCCCTTCGGGTCGTCCACGAGCGGCGGGAACGGCTCGCGGGCGCGCTTGCGCCCCGGGGTGCCGGGCCGCGCGGGCTTCGCCTCGGCGAGAGCGGGGACGGCACCGGCGACGGCCAGGCCGATCCCGGTCGCGGCTCCTCCGGTGAGCAGGGAGCGTCGAGTTGCGGGCATGGTTGAACTCCTCGAGCGAAGGTAGGGGATCCCGAGACAGGTCTCAGCCCTCAACCCAAGCCACTCCGCAACACCTGCGCGCGCGCCCGAGATGAACCTCAGGCGACGGCGCCGTGAAACATGTGCGGCGGGCAGCCCGAGCCGCCCGCCGCCCACGTCTTCGCCCCGGGGCCTCAGCCGAGGTAGCGCTCCCAGGGACCGGTGATCGCCAGCGTCAGCCCCGGGGACTGCATGTTGACGAAGAGCACCTTGCCGTCCGGCGAGAACGCCGGTCCGCAGAACTCGGAGTCGTTGAGCTGGTTGCGCGCGATGGCGTACGTCGGGCCGCCGGGGAACGAGCCGAGCACGTGCGAGGAGCCCGAGCCGTCCTCGGCGAGCACCAGCGAGCCCCACGGCGTGACGGTGACGTTGTCCGGGCCGTCGAAGACCAGGTCGTCGTAGGCGGGCCGGTCGTTCTCCCACGCCTCGTCGTTGTGCGGGAAGTACGTCACCAGCTGGATGGTCTCGTTCTTGTAGTTGTAGAACCACACCATGCCGTCGTGCGGGACCGCGTCGGCCGGCAGATCGGAGCTGTCCTCGCCGGCGTAGGAGTTGACGACGTAGACGCCCTCGTCGGTGCCCCACACGCCCTCGAACTTCTTCCCGCGGGTCACCTCGCCGGTGGCGAACTGCTTCCGGGTCGACACCTCGCGCGCATCGCGATCGGGCACCGGGATCCAGCGGACCGGGAACGGCCGGTTGAGCTGGGTGGAGGTCAGGTAGGCCACGTCGGGGAGGATCGAGCCGTCGGGCAGGATGATCGCCATCGCACCGAGCTCGCCGGCGTCGTCGGCCAGGTCCTCCGCGATCCCGGGCCCGAGCTTGTAGCCGCGCGGCGCCTTCCAGCGGTAGAAGAGACCGTTCGGCCCGGAGGCGTCCTCGGAGAGGTAGACGTGGCGACGGTCCTCGTCGATCGCGAGCGCCTCGTGGGCGTAGCGGCCGAAAGCCTTGATCGGGAGCGGCAGCCTGCGCCCGTCGGGGAAGACCTCGAAGACGTACCCGTGGTCCTTCTGATAGCCGTTCCCCGAGCGGGTCTCGGTCTCCTCGCAGGTCAGCCAGGTCCCCCACGGGGTCGGACCACCGGCGCAGTTGGTGAGCGTGCCGGAGATGCCGACGAACTCGCCGAGGTTCTCGCCGCGCGCGTTGGTGGTGATCACGGTGCAGCCGCCGGCGGCGGTCGCACCCGGGTCGTAGACCGTGCCCTCGACGTGCGGGACGCCGTACGTCGCGTTGCGGCCGAGCTCGTGGTTCTGGATCACCGTGTAGGTGCCGCGGCGGCGGCCGGCGAAGACCGCGTTGCCGTCGTGGGCTCCCGGGGTCAGCTCGCCGCTGTCGAGCTTGGAGACGCCCGCGCGGGTGATGATCGTGTAGGAGAAGCCCTCGGCCAGCGCCAGGATCCCGTCGGGGTCGTCGACGAGCGGCGGGAAGGCTTCGTACGGGGTGGGCGCGTACGTTCCGGCGCCACGCCCGTTCCTGGCGGTGGCACCCGGGGTGGATTCGGCGAGCGCGGGCATGTTCCCGGCAATCGCGATCCCGACGCCGGCGGCAGCGCCGCCGGCGATCAGAGAGCGACGGGATGCAGGCATGGTGGTACTCCTCGGAGCTTGGTAGGGGATCCCGAGACAGGTCTCAGCCCCTACTCAAGCCACTCCACATCACCCGTGCGCCCGCGCGAGGTGAACGTCAGGCGGCGACGCCGTGAAACGTACGCTGGAGGCGACTCAGGCCGCTCCGAACAGGCCCGTCAGGCCGGTCCTCCGGGCGGGGCCGGAACGCCCGCTCTCCCACGCGTACCCGCATCTGCAGCACATCAGCCGCCGGCGGCCCCCCACCGAACGCGAGAGAACCCGGATCTCCTCGTCTTCGGTGCACTTGGCACACATAGCCGAAGTCATCGAGTGAACTCCTCGCACTTCTCAAGTGAACAGAATCTGTACAACTTCGCCCAGGGTGACATATGCAAGCGCTCATCCACCAGATGAGAACCTCCTGTGGATGAACTGTAAAGCGCTATTGACCAGCGTGAACGTCGTCGGCGTTGGCCACGCCGTAGGGGATGTGGACCCCGGCGATCGACCCGACCGCCTCGTCCAGGTGGGTCGTCTGGTCGTCGAAGAAGATCAGCGGGCGGAGCACCTCGAGCACACGCACCTTCTCCACGCCGCCGAGGAAGAAGGCCTCGTTGACGTGGACGTCCCAGGACTGCAGCGACCGGATCGCCCGCTCGTGTGCCGGAGCGCCGCGAGCGGTGACGAGCGCGATCCGCAGCCGCGGTTCATACTCGGGAGACTCCAGGCGGCGCTGCTCCTCGATCCGCTGGATCCGGTTGAGGTCGCGCAGCAGCGGCTGCAGCGGCCCGGGCTCGAGCGGCTCGGCCTTCCGGCTCGCCTCGTAGACCCGGTATCTCTCGATCCCCTCCTCGCGGAAGACCCGCTCGGAGCCGTCGTCGGCGAGCACACCGTCGAAGTCGAAGGCGACGACGACCGAGGGGTCGGAATCGTCGTACGTCGCCGCCGACGGCAGCACGTGACCGGCCGGGAATCCCTCGCGGCTGGCCGCGATGACGTCCTCGCGGTTGCCGCTGAGGAACAGTGACATGTCGAGCGCGCCGATGTAGCGGTGGGGCGAGCGCCCCTGGGTGAAGACGGCGCGGGTCATCGGCAGGTCGTGGTGCTCGATCGAGCGCATCACCCGCAGCCCGGTGTTGGGATCGTTGCGCGAGACCACGATGACCTCGACGAGACCGTCATCGGCGTCGGCGGCCAGGTCGTTGAGAGTCAGCAGCCGCTTGATGAACGGAAACGCGACACCTGGCCTGAGCGGGTCGTCGATGCGTTCGTCCTGGTAGCGGCGGTAGGCCTCCTCACCATGCTCGCGGAAGTACGCATCCGACTCGGTCAGATCGAAGAGCGCGCTCGACGCGATCCCGACGACCAACCGGTCACTCAGCTCATATCCCACGCTCCGCAACCTACCGCCCGGGCCCGGAACGTGATCGTTGCCAGATCAACTCAGGTCCGCCATAGTTCGCGCCAGCGTCCTCGTGGCACCGGCCACATCTCTCGGGGAGGAGCGCTGTTTTATTTTCTTCGATCCCCTTCCCCTGGAGGAGAAGTACGTCTCATGAGCATCACACGAAGCCTGAGTCTCGCCGCCGGATCAGCTGCTCTGGCAGCGCTGACCATCACCGTTCTGCCGGCGACCGCGGCCACTGGCGCCGACCCGGCGCTGGGCACCCCGAGCGTGGTCGCCGACGGCCTCAACAATCCCTACTCGCTCGTGTGGGGAGCCCGCGACAAGCTGTGGCTCACCGAGAAGAGCGGCCGGTCGGTCCTCAGCGTGGACCCCACGACCGGCGCGAAGACCACCCTGCTGGACCTCTCCACCCAGGCCGTCTCCAGCGGCCAGGACGGCGTGCTGGGCCTGGCCGTGGAACCGTCGGTCGCCAACAACGACCGCGGCTATGCGTACGTCTCGTTCACCTACGACTCCGGCCGGGCCGAGGAGTCCACGGGCGAGACCCGCCGCACCAAGATCGTCCGCTACAGCTACGACGACGCCACCAAGACGCTGGTCAGGCCGGCCACGATCATCTCCGGGCTGCCCGGCAGCATCGACCACCAGGCCGGCCGCCTGCTGATCGGTCCCGACGGGAAGCTCTACTACTCGATCGGCGACCAGGGCACCAACCAGTACTCCCTCGCCTGCCGTCAGAACCAGGCCCAGACCCTGCCCACCGCGGCCGAGGTCGCCGCCAAGGACTGGTTCGCCTACCAGGGCAAGACCCTGAGACTGAACCGTGACGGCTCGATCCCGATCGACAACCCGACGATCGGCGGCGTACGCAGCCACATCTGGACCTACGGCCACCGCAACCCGCAGGGCTTCACGTTCACAGCCGCCGGCAAGCTCCTGGAGGCCGAGCACGGCCCGAAGACCGACGACGAGATCAACCTGCTCCGGGCGGGTGGCAACTACGGCTGGCCGAACGTCGCCGGCTACCAGGACGACGAGTCCGCCTACGTCTACGGCGACTGGAGCGCCGCCTCCCCGACGCCGTGCGCGGAGCTGACGCACTCGGACTTCGCGATCCACGAGGACGTGCCGACGTGGCAGGAGTCGGAGTTCACCGCGCGCTTCAACGAGCCGCTGGACACCTTCGGCACCTCCGTCACCTGGGACCACGACTTCACCGGCGCCCCGTGCGACGAGTCGGGCCTCTACTACATCTGCTACCCGACGATCGCGCCCTCCAGCCTGACCTACTACAAGCCCGCCACCGGCCGGGCGATGGCCGGCTGGGAGAACTCCGTGATCATGACCAGCCTCAAGGACGGCACGATCTACCGGCTGGCCCTCAACTCCACCGAGACCGACGTGTCCGCGGTCGAGCCGCTCTACACCGACCAGGACCGCTTCCGCGCGACGATCGTCAGCCCCGACGGCAAGACCGTCTACGCGATCACCGACACCGCCGGCCTCGTCCGCGGCGAGGGCGACGTCCCGACCACCGACCTCACCCACCCGGGCTCGCTCCTCGCGTTCCCGGTCAGCAACTGACTTACGTCTCTCGTCGGGCCGGATCGTCCTCGGGCGCGGCCGCCCCCCCGGCGGGGTGGGGGGCCCCCCGAGCGGGTGGAAGCATGGGCGGACCCTGGATGGGGGACCGGGCCGGCGGCCCCG
>NZ_JBHWLY010000042.1:33972-51080 GCF_042730435.1 Nocardioides sp. NPDC059952
GGGGGCCGCCCCCCGCGGCCCCCGCCCCACCCCCCTCTCCCGTGCCGGGGGGGGGGCGCCCGGCGGGGGGGCCCCCCCCCCCCACGTCGTCGGTGGTGGCCACCGCGATCGGCTGCAAGCATGGCGGGACCGTGATTCGGGTACCGGGCCGTCGGCACAGGAGGTAGTGATGTCGACGAGTGAGCGCAAGCAGCACTCCGAACGGAACGGGACCGGCCAGTCACACCACGACGACGTGAAGACGATGCCCTCCCAGGTCAGCAACAAGGTCGGGGTGTTCGACCGATTCGCCACCCATGCGAGCACGTTCGTGTCGCGGGCATGGTTCTTCATGCTGTGCGTGCTGCTGGTCGTGCTCTGGGCACCATCGATCGTGGTGCTGCCCGACGTGGACACCTGGCAGCTGATCATCAACACAGTCACGACGATCGTCACGTTCCTGCTGGTGGCGCTCCTGCAGAACACCCAGAAGCGAGCCGACGACTCGGTCCAGCAGAAGCTCAACGCCATCGCCGAAGGACTCTCCGGCATGATGGAGCGCCTGGCCCGCGACCATCCCGAGCTGCGCGAGGACCGCGACGAGCTGCGCAAGGCAGTGGGTCTGGAGGAACGGGAAAGCGCCGAATGAGCCATCCCGCGCCGGATGGCTCCGACTACGTGCGCGACCGGTTCTCGGCTGCTGCACACGCGCTCGCCGGTGCCGCCGGGTCGGCCTGGGCTAGCGGGATCAGCATGATGGTCGTCGCAGCGCTGCTGATCGCCGGTCTGGTCACGGGGTTCGAGGCGTGGTGGCACAGCCTCGTCTACGCGGCCGGCTCCATCGTCAGCCTGCTGGTGCTCTTCAGCATCCAGCACATGACCAACCGCCAGACCAAGGCGATCCTGCTCAAGCTCGACGAGCTGGTCGAGAGCGACAACCGCGCGGACAACGACGTGATCGCGATGGAGGACCGCGACCTCGAGGACCAGGAGGACATCCGGCACCGGCACCAGCGGTAGTCGGCTGCCGATAAAATCGTGTGCACCCGAGGCCCGAGCCTGTCTACCGTGGTCGGCATGCAGCCGCGACCGCTTCCGTGACACCGCTGAGAACAGGTTGTGCAGCGGGTTGTGGGGAAGCGGCTATCCCTCCTGGTTTGGGTCCAGGCGATCGCGGGTTCGAGTCCCGCCAACCCGACGACTACTGATCCGCCTGTTGGCGTGCCGGAACCGGTCGCGCGGGCGGCGACTCCCGGGTGTCGAACCGCGTGCTCGCCAGCCGCCGCTCGGCGAGGTTGACCAGGTCGAGAACGTCTCGGGCGATGTATGCCGAAGCACCTCGGTCGATTGACTTCACCTGGAGAATTCCAGCTTGGTGAAGCTCGTCCAAGGCGGCGGACGCGGCGTTGAAAGAGACCTCGAGAATGCGCGCCAAGGTCGTCGCAGTGACGACTGGCGCCTCCGGAAGTGTCATGAGCAGGCGTGCCGAGGCAGAGTCGCTGCGCGGAATCGCACGCAGTCCACGAGACATACGATGCTCGGTCTGCCTCGTGGCCCAATCACGTATGAGATCCTCGACCCGCTCCATCAGCTCCCGCGCTTCCGCAACCGCAACCATGGCGGCGTCGACGAAGACTTCCAGCCAGGCATTGATCGCCAGACTGGCCTCCTCGCTTCCCCGCGGCGCGTCGAAGCGGAACGAGGTCAGCCCGGCGACGTACTGCTCCTTGAGGGTTGCCAGAACCAGGCTGACGGGCAACACCGCCCGATCAGCCAGCCCGCGCCGAGCGAGCACTGTGTGGATGAGTGCGCGACCGACACGGCCGTTCCCGTCCGTGAACGGGTGCACCGTCTCGAACTGAGCGTGGACGATGGCTGCCTGGATCAACGGAGAATGCGCAGATCCGTTGAGGTACGCGACCAGATCAGCCATCAATTCGGGCACACGATCGGCAGCAGGAGGAACGTAGCCCGCCCCGATCGGATTCCAGTCCGAACCACCGATCCAGTTCTGGACCGTTCGCAAACCGTGGTGCCGAGGCTCATCGGGAAGCAGAGACCGGTGCAGGTCCACGATGCTCTCGACGGTCAGTTCCTCCGCCTCCACGAGCTCAGTGGTCGAGCGGCGGACGACCGTCATGTTGTTGGCGACCAAGCGCGCCTGGTCGCTCACCCCGCGCACCGACTCCATCTGGCCAAGTTCTGCAAGCGCGACCTGTTGGGCCGATGGGGCGATCCCCTCGATCTTCGAGCTTGCAATGGCTTCAGATCGCAAGAGGAAGCGCGCGATCCCGTCCAGCCCTCCGGCCCCCGGATCGTTGAGTGCGCGAAGAGCACGCTCTGCCTGAGCTACTTTCCGCGACAGATCTCCGTTGACCGCGAGCATCATCCCGTCGACGAAGTCGGGAACGTACCGTTGGTAATGACCCGACCGGCGCGCGGACCTCGCGGGTGCCCCAAAGCTCGGCTCCCAATACGCCTCTTCCCACCCAGACATGCGACTCATCCTTCAACAGACATCTCTTCTATTGAAGTTTAGACCCATAAACCTCAATAGAAGGGGAAAGCACCGAAGGTTAGACGCGATCCGTGCGGGAAACGTCAGTCCGCGTTGGTGACGCGGAGGAACTCCTGGACGTCGAAGACGGCGCGGAAGACACCGGCGCCCTTGGGGAGCAGAGGCGCGACCTCGGCGTACGGAACGACGCGCGGGTCGGTGACCCGATGGTCGACGCCGTCGTGGACGATCGTGGCCGAGTTGGCGGCCAGCACGTTCTGGGCCCAGTCGACCTTCGAGGTGTAGGGCAGGTTGATGACGAAGCCGTCGGGGGTCGGGAACGGCGTGATCGGGGTGGCGTACTCCCGCCCGCTCGCGCGGCCGACGTGGAGGACGACGCCGTTGGTGACGCCTTCCATCCCGGCGGTCTTCAGGGCCTCGGAGGCGAATCGCTTCGAGAAGGCGCGGATGCGGTCCTGAAGCCACGGCGACTTGTTGCGCATGCCGATCACGAAGGCGGCGCCCGCGGCCGCCGCTCCGGCGGCCAGCAGACCCGGGATCACTCGACTCAGTCGCATGTCCACAACCTACCTCGCACCCCCGCAGCGGCTCGGATGACAGATAACGTGGGCGCCGTCACACTGGAGGTCTCGATAGAGCACTGGCACGGAAGGAGCGCGTGGATGCGGCCCTGGAAGCGCACTCACCTGGGCACCGAGGCCGACCGGGCGACCTTCCGCACCCTCCACAACGCATCGCTGGCGAGCCCTGCGCTGCGGGGCGGCCTGACCGTCGACAGCGCCGAGCGCGCCGCCCCTCACCTGCAGGCGCTCCTGGCCGCCCCCGCGCTCGCGATCACCGACACCGACGGCCTGCTCGCCTGGGAAGGCATCGGCACCCATCACCAGGAGCACGTGACCAAGCTGGCCGAGGGGACGCTGGAGCGCGGCGCGACCAGGTTCTACGACCGGGTCGACCTGGAGTGCGGCCAGGCCGGCTGCCCGCTGCACTCCGCCGTGGTCAGCCCGCTGGTCGTCGACGACCACCTGGTCGGCACGCTGCAGGCCTACGCCCCGGACACCTCGGCGATGATGGTCCGGGCCACCGACGAGGTCGCGACGTGGGTCTCCGGTCAGCTGGAGCTCGCCGAGCTCGACGCGTCTCGGCGGCGCCTGATGGAGGCCGAGGTGCGCGCGCTGCGCGCTCAGATCAGCCCGCACTTCATCTACAACTCGCTGGGGGCGATCGCCAGCTTCGTACGCACCGATCCGGAGCGTGCGCGCGAGCTGCTGCTGGAGTTCGCGGACTTCACCCGCTACTCCTTCCGGACCCACGGCGAATACACCACGCTGTCCGAGGAGCTCCGCTCCGTGGAGCGCTACCTCCTGCTGGAGCAGGCCCGGTTCGGTGAGCGGCTCTCGGTGCGGCTCTCGGTGGCGCCCGAGGTGCTGCCGATCGCGGTGCCGTTCCTGTGCCTGCAGCCGCTGGTCGAGAACGCCGTACGCCACGGCCTGGCCGACGCCGAGACCGGCCACATCTCCATCCGGGCCGCCGACAGCGGCACCGAGTGCGTGATTGAGGTCGAGGACGACGGCGCCGGCGAGGACCCGGAGAAGGTGCGCAACGCGCTGGCCGGCGGCGCCGACTCGGTCGGGCTCGGCAACGTCGACGCCCGGCTCCGCAACGCCTACGGCGACGACTACGGCCTGGTGGTCGAGACCGCCCCCGGAGCCGGCACGAAGGTCATCCTCAGAATCCCGAAGTTCGCTCCAGGAGTGCACACATGAACCGCACCACCCAGGCAGTCGCCGCGCGGCAGGGCGCGCCAGGCGGCCGGCTGCGGATCCTGGTCGTCGACGACGAGCCGCCCGCGGCCGACGAGCTCTCCTACCTGCTCACCCAGGATGCCCGGGTGGCGGAGGTGCGCACGTGCCTGAACGCGACCGACGGTCTGCAGCAGCTGCAGGGGTCGGGCGTGGACGCGGTGTTCCTCGACATCCAGATGCCGGGCCTGAACGGGCTCGAGCTGGCCCGGCTGCTGGCGCGGTTCAAGACACCGCCGGCGGTCGTGTTCGTGACCGCTCACGAGGAGCACGCGCTGGAGGCGTTCGACCTGCGTGCGGTCGACTACGTGCTCAAGCCGGTGCGCGCCGAGCGGCTGGCGGAGACCGTCACCCGGCTGATGGGCAGCATGCCCGAGGAGGAGCCGAGCGGTGACGTACAGATCCCCGTCGAGCTCGGCGGGGTCACCCGTTTCGTGTGGCGCTCCCAGATCACCCACGTCGAGGCGCAGGGCGACTACGCCCGGCTGCACACCGCCGACGCCTCCCACCTGGTGCGGGTCCCGCTGACCCAGCTCGAGCAGGAGTGGGCCTCCGCCCGGTTCGTACGCATCCATCGCTCTCTCCTCGTCAACCTCGCCCACGTGACCGAGGTGCGGTCGGAGGCCGGGCGCTGCTCGGTCGTCGTCGGCGGCTCCGCCCGCGGGACCGAGCTGCAGGTCAGCCGGCGGCACACGCGCCAGCTCAAGGACCTGCTCGCCCGGCGCTCATGACCCTCCTGACAGCAGAGCCTGATGACTGAGCCCCAACGCGTACGCGTCACCGGACCGCCCCGGCGACGCCCGGCCGTGCGCCGGGTCGACGTCGACGAGGACACCCGCCTCGGCGAGGTCTACCTCGGCTCGCTGATGCGCGCCCAGCTCTCGATCGCCGTACGCACCCTGGTGGTGCTCCTCCTCGGAGTCGGCTCGCTCCCGCTGCTGTTCTGGCTGGCTCCGGGCCTGGTCCGCACCGCGCCGTTCGGCGTGCCGCTCCCCTGGCTGCTCCTCGGGGTGCTGGTCTACCCGTTCCTGTTCCTCCTCGGCCGCTGGTACCTGCGCGGAGCGGAACGCAACGAGGCCAGCTATGCCGACCTGCTCCGCTCGGACGACGAGGTGCCATGACCTTCGACTCCGCCCCGGCGATCGTCGCGGTCACCCTGGTCACCCTGGCGACGCTGACCATCGGCACCTGGGGGCTTCGGTTCAGTCGGACCACGAGCGACTTCTACGTCGCCTCGCGGTCGGTGCGCCCCGGCCTCAACGCGAGCGCGATCGGTGGGGAGTATCTCTCGGCCGCCTCCTTCCTGGGCGTCGCCGGGCTGGTGTTCACCTCGGGCGCGGAGATGCTCTGGTATCCGATCGGCTGGACGGCCGGCTATCTCGTGCTGCTGACCCTGGTCGCGGCTCCTCTGCGCAGGTCAGGTGCCTACACGCTGCCCGACTTCGCCGAGGAGCGGCTCGCCTCACGCGGGGTGCGGCGGCTCTGCTCGCTGCTGGTCGTGAGCATCGGCTGGCTCTATCTGCTGCCCCAGCTGCAGGGGGCCGGGCTGACCCTGGAGCTGGTCGCGAACGCCCCTCGCTGGGTGGGACCGGTGCTGGTCGGGACGGTCGTGCTGGTCAGCGTCTTCTCGGGCGGGATGCGCTCGATCACGTTCGTGCAGGCCTTCCAGTACTGGCTCAAGCTGACCGCGCTGCTGGTGCCCGTCGCTGTGCTGGTCGCGGTGTGGGGCGCCGACGGCGCACCTCGCGCCGACCTCAGCCAGGCCTGGTCGCTGCCCATCGGCACCGACACCACGACCGGCCTCTACGCCACCTACTCGCTGATCGCGGCGACGTTCCTCGGCACGATGGGCCTGCCGCACGTGGGCGTCCGCTTCTACACCAACCCCGACGGCCGCGCCGCCCGCCGCACGACCCTGGTCGTGCTCGCCCTCCTCGGCGTCTTCTACCTGCTGCCGCCGATCCTCGGGGTGTTGGGAAGGGTGTACGCGGCCGACCCCGTCTCCGCCGACACCCTGGTGCTCGAGCTGCCCGGGCTGATGGTCCCGGGCTGGGCGGGTGACGTCCTCACCGGACTGGTCTGCGCGGGCGCCTTCGCGGCCTTCCTCTCGACGTCGTCGGGCCTGGCGATCGCCGTCTCCGGCGTGCTCTCCCAGGACGTGGTCGTCCCCCTGCTGCGCCGCCGGGGCAGCCGCTTAGGCGGCGTAGCAGCCTTCCGGATCGCCTCCCTGGTCGCCGTCATCGTCCCGGTCGTCGGCGCCCTGCTGACCCCCAGCGTCGGTGTCGCCCGCGGCGTCGCGCTCGCCTTCGCCCTCGCCGCCGCGACCTTCTGCCCGCTCCTCCTGCTCGGCATCTGGTGGCGCCGCCTGACCGCCTACGGCGCCGCCACCGGCCTGGTCACCGGCCTGGTCACCACGGGCTCGGCCGTGGTGTTCACGATCAGTGGGTCGCGTACGGGCACGTGGGCGGATGTCGCGCTCGCCCAGCCCGCGCTGTGGGCGGTGCCGCTGTCCTTCGCCGTCATGATCGTCGTCAGCCTCGCCTCCGCCGCCCACGTCCCAGCCCACACCACCCGGCTGCTGGTCCGCCTGCACTCCCCTGAGCCCACGATCGAGCCCGTCACCGCGTCCACCGTGCAGCGCTGATCTGATCCGGAGGCCAATGGTGGACGAGAGCTCGGACGTCGGCGCCGACCTGGGTCTGTACGCCACAGCTGCCGGTGGCCTCCTGGGCGCCTGCCATGCGGCCGGGGGACGTGAGATCGACGGCTTCGGAGACGTGGCGCTGACAGCGCTCGCGGCCATGGCGGGCGCGTTCGGCGGGCTCCTTCTCGGACTGCTCGTCGGGGTGGCGCTCCTGGTCGTCCACACTGTCGCGGTCGCACCTGCGGTCGGATGGTGGCGGCATAGGAGGTTCGGGCGCGCGACGCTCGTCGTACTGGCCTGGGCGGCGGTCATCACCGCCCTGCTCTGGTGGTGGCCCGACCGCTTCCTCCCTGCGTTCCTGATCGTGGGCTTCGGGGGCTGGTCGGTGTTCCTGGCTCAGCGGCGGTTCGGCGAGTCCGAGCACCTCGCCGTGCGGGCGATCCCGCACCTCGGCGGGGTCGCCGTCGCCACCCTGGTCGGCGAGCAGGTCGTCTTCGGCAACCTGCTCTCGACGACGTACGTCGCACCCGTGATCCTCGGGATCGCCGGGTGGCTCTCCTGGTGCGGTTGGCGGGCGATGCGCACGTCGCCACGGCTCACGGTGCGCGCCGCGGCGGACATCGTCTGGTCGATCCAGCTCGGCCTGCTGCTGTCGCTGGTGATGGTGTGGCTGGCCGATGTCCTCTCCCTGAACCCGACCCAGGTCACCGCGACCCGGGCCGTGCTGGAGAGGGTGCAGGCGCTGACCGCGGTGCACTGGGCGTACTGGCTGACCGCCTACACGGCGATCGCCGTGAGCAGCTTCCTCGTGCTGCGATGGCCGCAGCGCTTCGGTGAGGTCCGGCTACCGGTCTTCGGCGTGCTCGACACCGGGAAGCGGACGCTGGCCGGGGTCAACATCGGTCTGATGGTCGCGCTGGTCTTCACCATCACCGCGGTGCCCGTCTCCGAAGGCGCGTGGAAGCAGCAGGTCGAGAACCGCTACGCCCTCGAGACGCGGCACATCGAGCGCGCGGAGGGCGAGCAGGCGGCGTACGAGGCGATCCACCAGTACGTCACCGTGCACCGCCGCACCACCGCCAGCCTCGCGCCCGTCGTCACGGCGGTCCACGAGGCCGCGCCCGCCGAGCCGGGACAGCCGGTCTCGGACAGCGGCCTCGCCATCGCTCGTCAGCTCGGCCGGTTCCAGGCCGCGACGCTCGATCTCGCGGACCCACCATCGGCACGAGCCCCGGAGCTCCCCGGTGGCCCGGACGTGAGCGAGGCGCTCGCAGAGCTCGACGATGCCCAGCAGGCAAGGTCGGAGCAGGAGGCACGGACCGACCGGTTCGCGGAAGCCGCGGCGGCCGCGATCGCCAGCACTCTCGACATCCCCGACCTCGGACGCAGCGAGGTCGTCCACATCCTCAAGGCCTACCTCGGCGGCCTGGTCGAAGAAGGTCGGGTGCGGGACCTGGCCCGCCTGATCCCCGTCGACCTGCCCGCCCTCTACGACGCCGCCTACGACCTGACCCGGAGGGCAGCGATTCGCGCGGGTGTGGACGTGTGGGCGTTCAACGCGACGTACGGCCTCGGGCTGACCATGCCGGGCGAGACGCCGGAGCTGGACGAGGTCGTGATCCTCGCTCGCCAGACCCACCATCTGGCCGACGGCGGCAGTCCGTGCCCGGGGTGTGTGCATCCGCCCGCCGGCGGTGGCACACACCCCGGTGGCGGTACGTCCGGTGGCGGCGGCCGGCGCGGGTAGACCAGCCGCTCGGCGCACGATTTCGACCGCTTGTCGCTCGACCGCACCGCCCACCGAGGGACCGCGCGTTACCCCGCGACGGCCGGTCCGACCGACCCCTAATGTGACTGCGATCACACGTCGTCCGTCATCCACCCCCACGGAGGACGGCCTCGTCAACGAAAGGGTTAGACCGTGAGCGAAGAAGCGCACGACCAAGCCCACCGGCACGACCCGGTCTACGACAGCCTGCACGCCACAGCGGAGTTTCGCGCTCTGCGATCGGCGTACCGGAAGTTCGTGTTCCCGGCCACGGTGGCATTCCTGGTGTGGTACCTCCTCTACGTCTTCTGCTCCAACTGGGCCGAGGACTTCATGAACACCAAGCTCGTCGGCAACATCAACGTCGCGCTGGTCTTCGGGCTCCTCCAGTTCGCGACCACGTTCGGCATCGCCTACCTCTACGCCAACTACTCCAACAAGCACCTCGACCCGCTGGCTCGGAAGCTCGACGAGGAATACGAGATCGAGAAGAGGCAGCTCTGATGGACGGTAGCCAGATCCTCACCACGGTTCTCTTCCTCACGGTCGTCGCGATCACGATCGGCATCACCTTCTGGGCGAGCCGGCAGACGAAGACGGCCGCCGACTACTACGCCGGCGGCCGCGGCTTCTCCGGCTTCCAGAACGGTCTCGCCATCGGCGGCGACTACATGTCGGCGGCGTCGTTCCTCGGCATCTCCGGCGCCATCGCGCTGTCGGGCTACGACGGGTTCCTCTACTCGATCGGCTTCCTCGTCGCCTGGCTGGTGGCGCTGCTGCTGGTCGCGGAGGTGCTGCGTAACTCCGGTCGCTACACGATGGCCGACCAGCTGGCGTACCGGATGAAGCAGCGCCCGGTCCGCCTGGCGGCCGCGACCTCCACGGTCGTCGTCTCGATCTTCTACCTGCTGGCCCAGATGGTCGGTGCGGGCGCCCTGGTGGCCCTGCTGCTCGGCGTCGAGGACCAGGTGGTCAAGAACATCGTGATCCTGTTCGTCGGCGCGCTGATGATCTTCTACGTCACCGTCGGCGGGATGAAGGGCACCACCTGGGTCCAGATCGTCAAGGCCGTCCTGCTGATGACCGGCTCGGCACTGATCGTGATCCTGGTGCTCGCCCAGTTCGGCTTCAACCTCTCCGAGCTGCTCGGCTCCGCCGCCGACGCCTCGGGCAAGGGCGACGCCTTCCTCCAGCCGGGCTTGAAGTACGGAGCGAGCTTCACCAGCGAGCTGGACTTCGTCTCGCTCGGGCTCGCCCTGGTGCTCGGCACCGCCGGCCTGCCCCACATCCTGATCCGCTTCTACACGGTCCCGACCTCGGCAGACGCTCGCAAGTCGGTGCTGTGGGCGATCGGCCTCATCGGCGTCTTCTACCTGTTCACCCTGGTCCTGGGCTTCGGTGCGGCCGCGCTGGTCGACCCGTCCACCCTGGACAAGGCCGGCAACCTGGCGGCACCACTGCTCGCCCAGGAGGTCGGTGGCGGTGAAGGCTCCGTCGGCGGCGCCGTACTGCTGGCGCTCATCGCCGCGGTCGCCTTCGCCACGATCCTCGCCGTGGTCGCGGGTCTAACGTTGACCTCCTCGGTCTCCGTCGCCCACGACATCTACAACTCGGTGATCAAGCGTGGCAAGGCCACCGAGAAGGAGGAGATGAAGGTCTCTCGCTGGGCCGCGGCGGGCATCGGTCTGGTCGCGATCCTGCTGGCCATCCCGGCGCAGTCGCTGAACATCGCGTTCCTCGTGGCGCTGGCCTTCGCGGTCGCCGCCTCGGCGAACCTGCCGGCGATCATCTACAACATGTTCTGGGCGCGGTTCAACACCCGCGGTGCGGTCTGGTCGATCTACGGCGGCCTGATCTCCTGCGTCGGCCTGGTCTTCTTCTCGCCGGTCGTCTCCGGCAAGGTCGACCCGGCCACCGGTGACAGCCTCTCGCTGTTCCCGGCCGGCATCGACTTCTCCTGGTTCCCCCTGGAGAACCCGGGCCTCATCTCCATCCCGCTCGGGTTCTTCCTGGGCTGGCTGGGCACGGTGACGTCGAAGGAGCCGGAGACCGCTGAGCGTTACGTCGAGCTCGAGGTACGCGCCCTCACCGGCGCCGGCTCGGAGAAGGCGATCACGCACTGATCCACCCGATGGCGGGCCGTCGCTACCTCTGGTTGCAACGACGGCCCGCCATCGTTCTTTCCCCCGCACTACCCTGTGGCTTGAGCCACACATTTTTCGTACGTAGGAGTCACTGTGAGCGACGAGACCCTGTCCAACCTGCTGCACGAGAAGCGCCGGTTCGAGCCCCCGGCCGAGCTTGCCGCCGCTGCCAACGTCAAGGCCGATGCCTACTCTGCGGCCGACGAGGACCGCGACGCGTTCTGGGCCGCCGCCGCGGAACGGCTCAGCTGGTCCAAGCCGTTCGACCGCGTCCTGAACTGGGACAATCCGCCGTTCGCGAAGTGGTTCGAGGGCGGCGAGATCAACGTGGCTTACAACGCCGTCGACCGGCACGTCGAGGCCGGGCTCGGTGACCGGGTCGCGATCCACTGGGTCGGTGAGCCCGCCGACGACAAGCGGACCATCACCTATGCCGAGCTCAAGGACGAGGTCTCCCGGGCCGCGAACGCCTTCGAGGCGCTGGGCGTCGGCAAGGGCGACCGGGTGGCGATCTACATGCCGATGATCCCCGAGGCCGTCTTCGCGATGCTGGCCTGTGCGCGGATCGGCGCGATCCACACGGTCATCTTCGGTGGCTTCTCCGCCGACGCACTCGCGACCCGCGTCGTCGACTGCGGCGCGAAGCTGATCGTCACCTCGGACGGCGGCTATCGCCGGGGCGCACCCTCTGCGCTCAAGCCTGCCGTCGACGAAGCGGTCACGAAGGTCGAGGCGACTCAGCCCGGCCTGGTCGAGAACGTCGTCGTCGTCCGCCGCACGGGCCAGGACGTCGACTGGAACGACTCGGTCGACAAGTGGTGGAGCGACGTCGTCTCGACCGCGTCGACCGAGCACGCCCCGGTCGCCCACGACGCCGAGCACCCGCTCTTCGTGATGTACACCTCCGGCACCACCGGGAAGCCCAAGGGCATCCTGCACACCACCGGCGGCTACCTCACCCAGGCGGCGTTCACGCACTGGGAGGTCTTCGACCTCAAGCCCGAGACCGACGTCTACTGGTGCACCGCCGACATCGGCTGGATCACCGGCCACTCCTACATCGTCTACGGGCCGCTGGCCAACGGCGCGACCCAGGTGCTCTACGAGGGCACCCCGGACTTCCCGGAGAAGGGTCGCTGGTGGCAGATCATCGAGGAGTACGGCGTCACGCTCTTCTACACCGCGCCGACCGCGATCCGAACCTTCATGAAGCAGGGGCGCGCCATCCCGGACGGCCGCGACCTCTCCTCGGTCCGGCTGCTCGGGTCGGTCGGTGAGCCGATCAACCCCGAGGCCTACATCTGGTATCGCGACGTCATCGGTGGCTCCTCGGTGCCCGTGGTGGACACCTGGTGGCAGACCGAGACCGGCGCGATCATGATCTCGCCGCTCCCCGGGGTCACCCACGGGAAGCCGGGCTCGGCGATGAAGGCCCTGCCGGGCGTGGGCGCCGACGTGGTCGACGACAACGGCACCTCGGTGCCGGACGGTGCCGGGGGCTACCTCGTGCTCACCCAGCCGTGGCCGTCGATGCTGCGTACGATCTGGGGTGACGACCAGCGCTACGTCGACACCTACTGGGCGCGTTTCAAGGACCAGGGGTTCTACTTCGCCGGCGACGGCGCGAAGAAGGACGAGGACGGCGACGTCTGGGTCCTGGGCCGTGTCGACGACGTCATGAACGTCTCCGGGCACCGGCTCTCCACGACCGAGATCGAGTCGGCGCTCGTCTCCCACTCCTACGTCGCGGAGGCGGCGGTCGTCGGCGCGACCGACCCCGACACGGGGCAGGCAGTGGTGGCGTACGTCATCCTGCGCGACGGGTCGCCGCAGGACTGCGAGAAGGAGCTCTCCGACCACGTTCGCAAGGAGATCGGCCCGATCGCGAAGCCGCGGCAGATCATGATCGTGCCCGAGCTGCCCAAGACGCGCTCCGGCAAGATCATGCGGCGGCTGCTGCGCGACCTGGCCGAGGGTCGCGGGGTAGGCGATACAACGACGCTTGCAGATCAGACAATTATGGATCTGATCGCCGCCGGGCAGGCGACCTCCACGGAGTAAGCCGCAAACTCGTGGTGCCGAGTCGGCGCATCTGACCCCATGTCTCGCGAAGCGAAGCGAGCGGGAGGGTCGGATGCGCCGACTCGGCAGTGTCGTACGGCGCTTGGCCCTTCTAGTACTTCACCCGGCGGATGAAGTGGCTGCTGGTCCAGATCGGGTCCTTCTGGACCGACTCACCGGGCCTGGGCGAGTGCCAGATCCAGCGGCGTCCGTCGCGCTTCCCGGCGTAGATGCCGACGTGGTAGACGCCGCCGCTGCCGTAGAAGAAGACCAGGTCGCCCTTGCGCGGCTTCTTGACCTTGAAGGTGTGGCCGACCTGGGCCGATGAGCTGTGCGGCAGCTTGCGGCCGAGCTTCTTGTAGACCCATTGGGTCAGGCCGGAGCAGTCGAAGGAGCGTGGGCCGTCGCCACCGTAGGAGTACGGAGCGCCGGCGCGGCTCTTGGCGCGGCGCAGAGCCCGGATGCCCCGCGACTTCTTCTTTTTCTTGGCCTTCTTCTTCTCGGTGGTCGTGGTGGAGATGGTGGTCGAGGCCGGGTGCGCGCCGGCGTGAGCGCTCGTGCCCGGTGAAGGTGCGGCCGTGGCCGCCTGGTTGGGTACGGCGACGAGTGCGAGTCCGACCACGAGTGCGGTCGACAGGCCGATGCTGATCCGTCTGGGCGCGCGCGACAGCGCGCGGATACTGGATCCGATCATTTCGAGGTTCCCCCGATGCAGCGACGCCTGCGAAGGTCGACCTGTCGGATTCGGGCTGCTGATGCCCGGGCGCTGGAATCCCTGTGTTCCGTCTACGCCTTCACCCCGAGCCGGCCTGCCTTGTCACTGGCTCCCGGCGTGCTGCTTGGCTCCCCCGTGCCCGCCACCCTGGTCGGATCGACTCTCCTCCGGCTGTGACGGGCCTCGGCGCGACCGGAGCGGCCCGCACCGTTCAATGCGGGCTCACCCACTATGCAACGAAACCGGGTGCCTGGCGGGGCATTTGTGCAGCAACTCACTCTCTTTTTGCTGGCTTAACCTACGTTTTCGCTTGTTTACATGTGTTTTCTGATCGAAGGTGGGCTCAAGTTGATCACCCTTCTGTCTCTGGCAACGGTGCTTGCTAAGGTCGTCGGCAGGTGTGCCGGGAAGTCTGGTCGGCGTGAATTCGTCGACCCCTGAGCCCCTGGAGGCCACCCGTGACCGACACCCGCAACCGCCTCTTCACCCGTGGCTCCTGGCTGGAGACCTCGCGGACGGCCGAGATCCTGCGCGCAGAGACGACGGGCGGCGTACTCCTCATCATCGCCGCGATCATCGCGGTCGTCCTGGCCAACAGCCCCTGGCAGGAGGCGTACGAGGCGGTCCGCGACTTCCGGGTCGGGCCCGAGTCCCTTCATCTCGACCTCACCATCGGGGCCTGGGCGGCCGACGGCCTGCTCGCGATCTTCTTCTTCGTCGCGGGTCTGGAGCTCAAACGGGAGTTCGTCTCCGGAGACCTCCGCGACCCCCGCCGGGCCGCGCTGCCGATCGCGGCCGCGGTCGGCGGCATGGTCGTACCGGCGCTGGTCTACGTGGCCGTCAACCTGATCGGCGACGGCTCGCTGGCCGGCTGGGCCACGCCGGTGGCCACCGACATCGCCTTCGCGGTCGCGATCTTGGCGGTCATCTCGACGCATCTGCCCACGGGGCTGCGAACGTTCCTGCTGACCCTCGCCGTCGTCGACGACCTGCTCGGCATCATCGTCATCGCCGTCTTCTTCACCTCCGATCTGCACATCGGCTTCCTGCTGCTCGCGCTCATTCCGATCGGGCTCTTCGCGGTGCTCGTGCAGCGCCGCGTACGCAACCCCTGGCTGCTCCTGCCGCTCGCCCTGATCGCATGGGCCCTCGTCCACTCCAGCGGTGTCCACGCCACCGTCGCCGGGGTGCTGCTCGGGTTCACCGTGCCCGTCATCGCCCGCAACCCCGAAGCCAAGCGCGGGCTCGCCGAGCACTTCGAGCACCTGGTCCGGCCGATCTCGGCCGGCGTCGCGGTGCCGATCTTCGCCTTCTTCGCCGCCGGTGTCTCCCTCGGCGGCTGGGGCGGGGTGACCAGCGCGCTTCGCGACCCGATCACGCTCGGCATCATCCTCGGTCTCGTCGTCGGCAAGACCATCGGGATCTCGGGGTCGACCTGGCTGCTGGCCCGGTTCACCCGTGCCTCGCTCGACGACGACCTCGCCTGGACCGACGTGATCGGGATGGCCATGCTGGCCGGCATCGGGTTCACCGTGTCGCTGCTGATCGGCGAGCTCGCCTTCAGCTCGGATCCGGCAGCTCACGACCACATGAAGGTGGGCGTTCTGTTCGGGTCCGTGCTGGCCGCCGCCTTGGCGACGGTGGTGCTGCGTGCGCGCAACAGGGTCTACCGCCGCATCGAGCAGATCGAGACTCTCGACGCCAACGAGGACGGCGTGCCGGACGTGTTCGAGGATGATCAGGGTCGGGACCGGTAAGGTCGTGGGCGCTCCCCAACACACGTTCAGCGAAGGGTTCCCATGGCAGTCGACATCGTGAAGTCCCCGGGCGGCGAGGACCCGACGATCGGCAAGCTCGTCGTCGACGCCACCCGCGACATCTCCGAGCTCGTCAACAAGGAGATCACGCTCGCCAAACAGGAGCTCAAGGTCTCGATGACCAACGCCGGTGTCGGCGTCGGTCTCTTCGCCGCCGCAGCCTTCCTGCTGGTCCTCGCCGTGATCATGCTCTCCGTCTCGGCGGCCTACTTCATCCATTGGACCGGCCTCGGCCTGCAATGGTCCTTCCTCATCGTCTTCGGCTTCTACGTCCTCCTCGCCGCCCTCCTCGCCTTCATCGGCGTGCTCAAGGTGAAGAAGGTCAAGGCCCCCGAGAAGGCCATCGCCCAGGGCAAGGAGATCCCCCGGGCTCTCAAGGGCCAGCGCTGACTCACCCGCCGAGGCTCCAACCCAGCGAATCTGTAGTTGTGGCGACCGAGTAGGTCGTTCTGGCGAACGAGTTCGGGCCAGTTACTGTCCACAGGCATCGTTGGCGCCGAAGTTATCCACAGCTGACCGAAACGGCAGTGAATTTCGTACGTCCTGAGCGCACAGTGGCTCGCATGAACCTGTCAGTTGTCGGCGCTGCCTCGGCTCTGCCAGCACGCCCGTTTACCGCCAGCGAGCTCAACGAGCTCTCCATCAAGAGGTACGACCTCCGAGTCGCCGTCGAGCGCGGTGAGATCCTCAGACCTTTCCGCGGTGTCTTCATTCCGTCCGATATCGAGGACACCGCGGAGACTCGAGCCGCAGCAGTCTCCCGTGTCGTATCTCCGCACCACGTCGTGTCTGACCGCACCGCCGCTTGGATCCATGGGATCAACACGTACTCGCTCAAGGAGCAGGCCCGGATTCCAGCCGTCGAGACCTGCGCCCGTCGTGGCTACGCGCCAACGCGACTGGAAGGGGTAGATGGCCGCTCACGTGATCTCCTCGATCGCGACATCATGACGATCAACGGGGTCAAGATCACGACCCCGATACGGACCGCGCTCGACCTCGGTTGCAATCTGAAGCGCCGCGAGGCCATGGCCGCCCTCAACGAGTTCGCGAAGGAACACGGCATCACCCGAGCTGCCCTCAACCAGGAGTTTCCCCGTTTCAAGGGCCGTCGTGGCGTCGTCCAACTCAGAGAACTCGTCCCGCTTCTCAATCGCCACGTCGAGTCCCAGCGGGAATCTTGGACGTTGCTGGCGATCAGCGACGCCGGCTTACCACTTCCCGAGACACAGGTCTGGGTCGATGTAGAGGGCATCCCAACTTATCGCCTCGACTTCGCCTACCGCCTCGCCAAGGTTGCCGTCGAGTACGACGGCGAGGAGCACGACGACCCGGATCAGCGGATCTACGACGAGGAGCGCCGGGGCTGGCTCGTCGACCACGGCTGGATCGTCATCATCGTTCGTAAGGGCGACTTCACCGGCGATCGCCTCGATGCCTGGCTCCGAGATATCAAGGACGCACTCACCCCGACGTACTCATCACGCCGGTTTTGACGCGCATGCCGCGCCTCCAACCGCAGCCGAATCCTCATTTGTGGCGGGCCGAATCTGTAGTTGTGGGGGGGGGGAGTGGATTTTTGTTTGAAAAAAAAAAAAAAATAAAATACAAAAAAAAATAATAACTCGACGGGAGGAGAAAAAAAAAGCGGAAAATAAAG
>NZ_JBHWLY010000043.1:0-50535 GCF_042730435.1 Nocardioides sp. NPDC059952
GTGCCTGGAGTCGGCTCCCGCGGCCGCGCCGATGTTGATCTCGATCACCCTGATCTTGGCGCCGGTGAGGGCGAGACCATGGCTCACCGCGGGACCGCAACGCCCGACTCTGGCCGGTGCCTGGTTTGACGTCGGGCAGCGCTCATCTGTCATCCAGCGGGCGCGATCAGTTGCGGACGAGGCCCTCGTCCGCAGCCCACGCGGCGACCCGGTCCATACCCTCGTCGAAGGTCACGACCGGCTGGTAGCCGAGGACCCTCTCCGCCTTCTCGATCGAGAACGTGCCGGTGCGGTTGAGCATGTGCATCGTCCCCGCGGCCAGGTCCGAGTGTGTGCCCGTCCGCCGGATGAGGGCGCCGACCATGTCGGCCAGCCGAGTGGCGATCCTGATCGGAAGGTAGACGACCTTGCCGCCGCTCATCTCGGCGAGGCGCCCGAAGAACTCGCGGCACGGGATGCCGACGCCATCGCTCAGGTTGAAGATCTGGCCCTGTGTGACTTCGGGGTGGGCCAGCACCAGGACCATTCCGTCGACGAAGTTGTCGATGTAGACAGGGCTGAAGACTCCACGTCCGCCGTTCGGCAGGGGGAAGCCCGTCGGCTTGACCATCTCGGCGATGGGCGACCGCACCCACACGGAGCCAGGGCCCCATACGTCGCCGGGCCGGATCACCGTGACATCGACCTCTCCCGTCGCGTGGGCGGCTAGTACGACGGCCTCTCCGTTGATCTTGGTGTCGGTGTAGGGGTCGTATTCGATGCGTACGGGGTAGGTCTCGTCGACGCCGTCGGGGAACGAGAATCCGTAGGCCATGATCGAGGAGAACTGCACGAAGCGCGGCACTCCGGCTTCGAGAGTGGCCCGCAGGACCCGGTGGGTTCCCAGGACGTTGACGTTCCAGGCCTTCTCCAGGCTGTACGCCGCGCCGAGCAGCGCCGCGGTGTGGATCACCACGTCGGCACCCTCGAGCTCGTCGGCCCACCGCTCCGGCTGGGTGATATCGCCCGCGACCACGCCGTTCTCCGGGTCGGCCACGAGGTCGACGCCGGTGACGGTCGCGCCGAGCGCGCGGAATCGTTCGGCCATCGCGCGGCCGATGAAGCCGTTGGCGCCGGTGATGAAGATGCGCTGGTCCAGAGCCGGGGCGGGGCGTTCAGTCATACCCTCAATGATGTGGCGCCGTGCTGTCGCCGGCTTGACATATGTGGACATCTATTTGACTGTTCTGGACATGAGCCTGGTGAGGGCCAGCGGCCTAGCGGAGTTCCGTGAGCTCGTGCGCGAGCTCGGTGCCGACCCCGATCCGCTGTTGCGGCGGGTCGGTGTCCGGGCGGCGGATGCCGGCGACCACGACGTATTCATCACTTATCGCAGCCTCGTCGAGGCGATCGAGAGCGCCGCCAGTCTGACCGCGACGCCCGACTTCGGGCGTCGGCTGGCCAAGCGTCAGGGGGTGGCCATCCTCGGCCCGCTCGCGGTTGCGGCCCGCACTGCCCCGACCGTTGGCGACGCGCTCCGGATCTGCACGGTCTACCTCTCGGCGTACAGCCCGTCGGTCGCCGTCGCGCTGCTCGAGGGGTCGGGTCCGGATCAGACCTTTCTGGAGTTCCGGGTGGTCGCCCCGGACATCCCGGCCTGCCCGCAGGTGATCGAGCTGTCACTGGGTATCGCGGCCGCGATGTTGCGCTACCTGCGCGGCGACGACTACCGACCGCACGCGGTGCACCTGCCGCACGCCCCCGTGACGGCGGAGTCGAGCTACCGCGACTACTACGGGTGCGCGCCGCACTTCGCGAAGCGCCGAGCCGGATTCATGCTGGCCACGGCTGACCTCGCGCGTGGGGTCAGCCACGAGGCGCAGGCGCACGCGGTGATTCTGCGCTACCTCGACGGCATGACGGCCGCCGCGGAGTCCGACCTGAGTGGGCCGGTCCGTCGGCTCGTCCGACAACTGCTGCCGACCGGCGCGGTCACGATGGATCTCGTCGCCCGGCAGTTCTCGATGCATCGCAAGACCCTGCAGCGTCGGCTGGCGGCGGAGGGCACGACCTTCGGCGCGCTGTTGGACGAAACCCGCCGCGAGCTCGCCGACCACTACCTCCGCAACACCGACCTGAGCCTCACCCAGGTGGCACGCGAGCTCGGCTACGCCGAGCAGAGTGTGCTGAGCCGGTCGTGCGTCCGATGGTACGGCGAGGGCCCGGCGGCGCGTCGTGCGCGGCTGCGCGAGGTGTCCGCAACTGTCAAAGCGATGTCCACATCGGTCAAGACCTAACCGGTCCGGGTATCGCACCGTGGAGGTGTCGCGGACGTCACATCGCGACCCGAACCGGAAGGACACACCCGTCATGACCCTCGCTGCTGCCCCCGCCCCGGCTGCCACCTCGACCGGCGCCCCGCTGCCCCTGGTGGCGCTGCCGCAAGGCGAGCTGCTCACCGTCAACGCCGACAATCTGCCGCTGCTCACCGATGCGCTGGGCCCGGGCGTCCACTTCAAGCCGCTCCGCCTCGACCTCGAGAACGGTGAGTGGGTCGTGCTGGCGACGTTCGCGCCCGGTGCCCGGATCCCACTGCACTACCACACGGGTTCGGTCGATGCCTGGACGATGAGCGGCTCCTGGCACTACCTCGAGTACGCCGACCAGCCGCAGACCGCGGGCTCTTACCTCTTCGAGCCGGGAGCCTCGGTCCACACCCTGGCTTGCCCGGAAGACAACACGGAGGACACCGTCGTGCTGTTCCGGGTGTCCGGCGCGAACGTCAACTTCAACGACGACGGCACCTTCCACTCGATCCTCGATGCGGCGCTGATCGCCCACCTCACCGGCGCTCTCGCCGAGGCGCAGGGCCACGAGCCGCTCAACTACATCGGCGGTGGCGCGGCGGGCTTCACGGCGGCCCGATGATGCGCGCCGTCGTGCTCGAGGACGGTGAGCTGACCGTCCAGGAGATCCCCGAGCCGGTTCCCGGCCCAGGGGAAGTGCTCGTCGACGTACTCCGGGCGGGGATCTGTGGCTCCGACAAGAGTTGTGCGATCCACGGCGACGGGTTCAACCGGGCCTCGCAGGCGCTCATGGGCATCGACATGCTCGACCTCGACCACCCGATCGTCTTCGGCCACGAGTTCGTGGCCCGGGTGGTGTCCTACGGCCCAGAGACCCAGCAGACGATCCCTGAGGGGACCCGCGTGGTGTCGATGCCGATGCTCCTGCGCGAGCAGCCCGTGCTCCTCGGGTTTGTCGGACCGGACACCCCCGGTGCGTATGCCGAGCGGATCCTGCTCTCCGAGGCACTGATGATCCCGGTGCCCGACGAGCTTTCGACCGACGTCGCCGCGCTCACGGAGCCGATGGCCGTGGCACTGCGTTCGGTCAACCGGGTCGACGTCGCTGCCGACGACGTGCCGCTCGTTCTGGGTTGTGGTCCCATCGGCCTCGCGGTCATCGCGATCCTCAAGGCCCGCGGGATCGGCCCGATCGTCGCGGCCGACCTGTCCGCCGAGCGTCGCGAGCTCGCCAAGGCGATGGGCGCGGACGCCGTCGTCGACCCCAGGCAGGAGTCGCCGTACGCCGCCTGGATGCAGGCCGCCGCGACCGATGACCCGGCTCGAATGGCGCCGCCGACCGCGATCTTCGGACAGCTGCCGCTGCGACCGACGATCGGCTTCGAGTGCACGGGTGCCCCGGGCCTGCTCCAGCAGATCGTCGCGGGCGCGCCGGCCGGCTCGCGGATCTCGGTCGCCGGGATCAACCTGGACCCCGACACCATCGAGCCGGCGCACGGCATCCTCAAGGAGCTAGATATCCGGTTCAGCCTGTACTACTCCCCGGAGGAGTTCGCCGAGACCGTGGGGCTACTCGCCTCGGGTGAGGTCGAGGCAGCCGCGCTGATCACCGGCCACGTCGGTCTGGACGGTGTCGCCGCGGCATTCTCGCGGCTGGGCACTGCGCCCACCGAGGCCAAGATCCTCATCGACCCGGCCCGCTGAAAGCCTCGGTCGGGGCATCACGGCGTTGACCGTGAGGCCCCGACCTCGGGCGTACGCACGACCGCCCGTTGCAGCGAAGACGGCGGACGACACGGCGAGCACGCACATCGGAGTCCGCTGCGTAACGCTCGGCCTGACCGCTCAGACCGGCACCTTGTCCAGGAAGCCGCGTACGTCGCGGATCCGCTGGTTCGCGTCGACGACGACCACGTCGAAGCCGATGAAGACCGGCTCCTCGCCGGCCGGACCCAGGCCCCACTGGAACCGGGCCTGCTGGTGGTGGATATCGACGTCGCCGACAGGGGTGAACACGAAGCCGGGGAACTGCGCACGCACGGCCTGGATGGTCGCTCCGACCGCGTCACGGCCCTGGACGTCGGCGAGCGGGTCGACGTAGACGCAGTCGTCGGACCAGTGGGTGGCCAACAGCTCGGTGAGTGCCTCGTCGGTGGCGTTCCAGGTGTCGAGGTAGCGCGTCACGATGTCGTTCATGGTGTCTTCCTTCTCTCGATGGGATCGTGGAAGAAGGTTCGCCGCCGGTGGGTGCATCGGTCGATAACCTCCGAGGTCATGGCCCTCGCGATGCGGGTGTGGCTAGCCTCGGAGCTGTGATCTCAACCGCGACATCACCGTCAACGTCGGTCGGCACCGAGCTTCGCCGCTGGCGCGAGCTGCGGTCCCTGAGCCAGCTCGCGCTCGCGACCCAGGCCGAGGTGAGCACCCGGCACGTGAGCTACGTCGAGAACGGACGCTCCCGGCCGACACCGGAGATGATCGTCCGGCTGGCCGAGGTGATGGGAGTGCCCATGGCCGAGCAGAACCGGCTCCTGCTCGCCGGCGGGTTCGCTCCCCGCTATCCGCACCGTGCCGCCGACGACGACGCGCTCGCGCCGGTGATGGCCGGTCTCCGCAGCCTGTTGGACGCCCATGCGCCATACCCGGCCCTCCTCCTCGATGACCACTGGGACATCGTCGATGCGAACGCCTCCGTCGACGGGCTGCTCGCCGGTTGCGACCCCTGCCTGCTCGAGCCGCCCCTGAACGTGATCCGGCTGTGCCTGCATCCGGGTGGCGTCGCCCCGCGCATCCGCAACCTTGCCGTCTGGCGGGCCCACCTGCTTCATCAGCTCGGGCGGCGCATCACCCACACCGGCGGTGACCCGGCGCTGCTTGCGCTCCGGGACGAGGTCATGGCCTACCCGTTGGACGGTGAGCCGTCCGCCCGGCCGCTGGCCGATCCCGTCGTCCCGCTGGAGATCGAGATGGGCGGCGAGCCCCTCCGCTTCTTCAGCGTTGCCAGCCAGATCGAGAGCGCCTCGGACGTCACGCTCAACGGCCTCCACCTGGAGACCTTCGTCCCCGCCGACGACCGCACGCGACGGGCGCTCAGCCCTTGACCAGCCGCATCGTCTGGTGCGACAGCAGCCTGCTCACCGCAGGCAGCCGGGAGATGGTCCCGAGGATGAGCGTCTCGTAGGCCTCCGGGTCGGCGACCTGGACGCGCAGGTAGTAGTCGGGCTGGCCGAGCATGCGGCGCATCTCGGTGACCTCGGGGACAGCGACCGCGGCGGCCTCGAAGTCCTCGATGGTCTTGCCGTCGTTGACGGCGATGTCGATCGCGACGATGACCTCGAACCCGCGTCCGCCGCTCTTCGGGTCGACCCTGGCGTGGTAGCCCTTGATCACCCCGTCGCTCTCCAGGCGTTGTACGCGGCGCAGGCAGGGCGCCGGGGTGAGGCCGACCCGTCGGGCGAGCTCGGCGTTGCTCAGTCGGGCGTCATCCTCGAGCTCGGCAATGATTGCGCGATCCAGGTCATCAATTGCATGATCGTTGCGCATAGCGGCACTTTAGCATCGGCGATGAGCAACCCAAGGACGTCCGAACTTTCCTAGGCTTGCGACATGCAGGTGATGGAGACCGAGACGACGTGCCAGGGGTCGCCGGCGACCCGCGAGGAGCTTTCCGCGGGCTGGCGGACCGTGCTCCCCGCCTGCGTCGCCGTGGTCCCGCTGGGGCTCGCGCTCGGCGTGCTGGTGGTCCAGTCCGGGCTCGCCTGGTGGTGGGCTCCGGTGCTGGGCGCGGTCGTGTTCGCCGGCTCCATGGAGTTTCTGCTCGTCGGACTCCTGGCCGCCGCTGCTCCGTTGGCGCAGATCGCGGTCAGCACGCTGCTGGTGAACTTCCGGCACGTCTTCTACGCCATCTCCTTCCCGATGCACCGGGTGCACGGCCGCGGGTGGAGGGCGTACAGCACCTTCGCCCTGACCGACGAGGCGTACGCGCTCACCGCGACGCCGGAGGCGGCCGGATGGTCGCGGACGAGGATCGTCGGCATCCAGGCGTTCTTCCATCTGGCGTGGGTCCTCTGCGTGGCCGTCGGCGCCGGGCTGGGCTCGCTGATCCCGCCGCAGGTCGTGGGCCTCGACTTCGCCGTCACCGCACTGTTTGTGGTGCTGGGGCTCGAGGCGTACAAGGTCCGTCGGTCGGTGCCGGTCTCGGCTCTCGCCCTGGGCTGCGCGAGCGTTGCGGCGCTGATCTCGAGGGACAACATGCTGCTGATCGCGATGGGCATGTTCTGTGCCGCGCTCGTCTGCTCGTACGTCCTCGCCGTCCGAAGGAGCAGCCGTGGCTGATCACTGGTACGTCCTGTCCGCCGTCCTCGTCTCCGCGGCCGTCACCTGGACCCTGCGCGCGGCTCCGTTCGCGATGCTCGCCCCGCTGCGGCACAGTGCGCTGCTGGCCTACATCGGCGACCGGATGCCCGTCGGGGTGATGGTCATCCTCGCCGCCTACACCCTCCGCGAGACCGACCCGGTCGCGTTGACGTCAGCCGGTCCGGCCGTCCTCGCTCTCGCGATCACCATCGGCCTGCACCTGTGGCGCGGCAGCATGACGTTGAGCATCTTCGCCGGCACGGCGGCGTACGTCCTGGTGGTGTCGGTGATCGCGGCCTGAGCGGCGGCGCTGAGGACTACCGTGTCCGCATGACCGTAGAGAACAAGGCCAGGAAGTCTCGTCAGCGCGGCGGCGGACGGGACGGGTTCGAACACTTCGTGGAGATGGTCACCTCGGTGGTCAGCCGTGCTCCCTTCTTCTACGTGATCGTGGTCGTCCTGCTGCTGTGGGCGGTGAGCTTCCCGCTCTGGTCCTCGAGCACCAAGTGGGAGCTGGCCATCCACACCGGCTCCTCGGTCCTCTCGCTGCTGTTGCTGGTGCTGCTCCAGAACGCCGGGCGACGCTCGGAGGAGGCTTCCCACGAGAAGCTCAACGTCATCGCCTCGGCCCTCTCCGACCTCATGGAGTCCAGGGCCCGTGACGACGAGGAACTGGCCCACTCGGTGCGCATCCTGCGCGAGGCCGTGGGGCTCGAGGAGCGGCATTGATCCGCTGGGGGAGCGGGCGCTGGACACATCCGCCCGTCACCGCTGTCGAGCGCGGCTCCGACCTCCTCGTCACCGCTGCCGAGGGGAGCGACGCGTGGCGTACGACCTCCTACGGGTTCGTCCACGACAGCGAGCACGCTCTGCTGGCTCCCTTCGAGCAGGACACCGCGGTCGAGGTCGAGTTCACGGCCGCCTTCTCGCAGCAGTTCGACCAGGCCGGGATCTTCGTACGCGTCAGCGAGACACACTGGGTCAAGGCCGGTGTCGAGTACGCCGACGGTCGTCCGCAGCTCGGTGCCGTCGTCACCGACGGCAGGTCGGACTGGTCGCTGGCGCCGGTGCCCGACTGGCGCGACCGCAGGGTCCTCTTGCGGGTCAGCCGATCCGGCGATGCGCTCACCATCCGGGCCGCGGTCGACGGCGGGTCTCTTCGACTCGTCCGACTGGTTCCCTTCGCTCCGGACCTCGTCGCGGAGGCCGGGCCGTTCACCTGCGCTCCCACGCGGGCCGGGCTCACGATCGCCTTCCACGCCTGGCGTAAGACCGCGGTCGACGCCGCCCTGCACTGACCGGGAGACTAGTTGATGATCTCGGAGCGGTCGCCGGTCCGGATCGCAGCCAGTCGGTCCTGCCACATCTGCAAGGCTTCGGGGGTCAGCCGGGTCCAGTCGTGGACCTCGGAGACGATCCGAAGCGGTGCCCTGCTGCGGTAGGAGCGGGTCGGGTTGCCGGGGAACTTCTTGTCCGTGACGTTGGGGTCGTTCTCGAACTCGCCGGTCGGCTCGATGAGATAGACCCGTGGCTCTCCGTCGCCGGGGGCGATCTCGGCGGCTAGGCCTGCGCCGTCGGGAAGGGCGGTGAAATAGATGTGGTTCATCACGACATCGGGTTTGTAGTTGGAGCGGAACCCGGCGGTGAGCAGGTCTCCTTCGCGAAGATCGGCCTTTGTGCCGTGGTAGAACGGCCCGTCGTCCAGCGGCTTACTCATGGCTGCAGGTTATTCGACGGGAACTTGTGTTTGGGTTCCAGCGTGGGTGGGGCCAATACGTGGTCTGGGTTGGGAGATTTCAAGACAGGGTGCCTGGGTGGGTGCCATTTACCTGTCTTGCGGGCTTCCAGCAGCGGTCTGGCTTCGGCTTGGGGATACCTGTCCCTGATTGGGTTTCGAGTCTTTTGCACAGCTTTGGCTTGCATCGTGTGGTAGGCTCGGCGCAGGCGTAAATGTGATGGCCGACCACCTCTCAAAGAGGCGTGCCGCCACTCTCGGGAGACATCGAGTGTGGGGTAATCCAGGGGAACCAGGGGCGTCGACGCTGAGCTGCGAGGGTAAGTAATAGCCCGTACTGCCGGGCCTCCGAGACCAGCGAACCAGAACACACCCGTGTGCGGGTGTGAAGAGTTCGTACGTCGGGAGGTGACCGGTTCGATGACCATGCTGCAACAGCCCCAGCATCCTGTGTTGGGGGCCGTGGTCGCGATCACCGCGTCTCTTGAGCGGGTTGCCGGGGCGAACCCAGTGTTCATGGCCACCGACCAGAAGGCCGCCACACTGCTCGAGATCGCCCGCGCCAAGGCACAACTGGCCGAGCTCGAACTGCGGGTGCTCGCTGTGGCTGATGATGTGGCCGCCGAGAGCGCTGCTCGGGATGTCGCAGCGTGGTTGCATCACCACACCCACCAGCGCCCCGAGACCCTGCGTGCCGACCTCCGTCTCGCCGAGGCACTGGACCGTTCCTACACGCTGGTCGCCGAAGCGATGCGCCGTGGCGACTGCAACCCGGCCCAGGCACAGGTGATCGTCGCCGCTCTCGACGACCTCCCCAGAGACCTCGACCCCGAGATCAAGAGGAAGGCCGAGGAGGCGCTGGTCGGCTATGCCACCGAGTTCGACCCCACCCGGCTACGCCGCCTGGGGCGCCGGATCCTGGACCTGATCGCCCCCGAGATCGCCGAGGCCGAAGAAGCCCGACGCCTCGCCGCCGAGGAAGCCCACGCCCGGAAGAAGACCCGGCTGACCATGCGGCGGCTCGGGGACGGCACCACTCGGATCTCCGCCGTGGTTCCGGATGCGGCCGCGGACCGGCTGGGCACCAACCTGGAAGCCTTCGCCTCACCCCGACGCGATGACGGCACCCGCACCGAGACCGGCGAGTACCTGCCCTACGACCGCCGCCTGGGTCGCGCGTTCTGCCAAATGCTCGAGGCGATCGACCCACAGCGCCTGCCCATCCACGGCGGCGACGCCACCACGGTGATCGTCACCATCGATATCGACCAGCTCCGCACCGAGGCCGGGGTCGCCCAAGTCGTCGGTGGCAGCCCGATCACCGCAGCCGAAGCCCGGCGCCTGGCCTGCACCGCCTCGATCATCCCAGCCGTTCTCGACGGTGAGTCCGAAGTCCTCGACCTCGGCCGCAAGGAACGGTTCTTCACCGCCGCCCAACGCCGCGCGCTCCTGCTCCGGTCGGCGACCTGTGAGGCCGAGGGGTGCGACATTCCGGGCACCTGGGCTGAGGCCCACCACTGGATCGCCTGGGCCCAAGACGGCGCCACCGACCTCGACAACGCCGCCCTCCTCTGCTCCCATCACCACCACCGCGCCCACGACACCGCCTACCTCCACGAACGCCTCCCCAACGGCGATGTGCGCTTCATCAGGCGCACATAGACCTCCGCGGACCCAAGACGAGCCAAGGGTGCGAGTGCCCTCCAAGACGTACGGTTTCCCGATGCGCCCCATCCTGATCGAGCCGACTCCAGTGAGCATCAGGTCAGCGACACCGGCGGATGCCCCGCGGCTGATGCAGATCGCGCGAGCGGCGTACGCGAGGAGGCGATCCAGTCCGCTGAGGTCTGGGTGGCGATGGTCGATGACGAGGTCGCCGGATATGCGGTCACGAGGAACCCCGGGGACGACGGCCTGCTGTTGGAGAATCTCGCGGTGGTGCCTGGCCATCAGAGGCGGGGGATCGGTCGGGCGCTCATCGCCCATGTGGAGGCTCGTGCGATGGCCCGTGGAGCGGTGTTCGTCGAACTCTTCACGCTTGAGGCGATGACCGAGAATCGGCGACTCTACATGCGGTTGGGGTATGAGGAGATTGGTTACCTGGTCGAGCGCGGATACCGTCGTGTGCTCATGGAGAAGACGATGAATGGTTGAGGGGCCCATCCCGGTCCAGCGGGTGTCGGTGGTCGGGTCCTCAGGGTCGGGAAAGTCGACGGTTGCCAGGAGACTGGCGGACATCCTGGGCGTCCCGTACATCGAGCTCGACGCGATCCACTGGCGGCCGGGGTGGGTCGAGGAAGAACCGGACGTGTTCGTGGACAGGGTCCGCGAGGCGACCCGCGGTGATGCCTGGGTCATCGACGGGAACTATCAGAGCAAGGTCGGCACCCTGGTGTGGGAGCCGGCGGAGCTCGTCGTGTGGGTGAACCCACCGCGGTGGCGTGTGATGGTGCAGGTCACTCTGCGTACGTTGCGGAGAGCGATGAGGCGCGAGGAGCTCTGGAACGGAAACCGCGAGGGATGGGGTGGTCTTCGGCTCTGGAGCCCGAGCGACTCGGTGATCCGTTGGGCATGGGACTCCTATGGTCCGCAGGTGAAGCGGTATGAGGCAGCGATGGTCGATCCGCGCCACTCGCACCTCCGGTTCCTCCGACTTCGATCGAGGCGGGATGTCGGACGGTTCCTAGAATGCGCCGCCGGCGTGGAGGATCTCGACCTCGAGTGCTGAGAGCTGCTTGATCATGTCATCGGTCGGGTCTGCGTCGGTGATGATCCCGGTGACCTGACCCCAGGGGAGCACCCGGTAGGGCGAGGCGGCGCCGATCTTCTCCGAGGAGGCGAGCACGTACGTCTCGGCTGCCCGAGAGGCGAGGGCGCGCTTCATGGCGGCGTCCTCGACGTCTCCGGTGGTCAGGCCGGCCTCGGGGTGGACACCGGTGACACCGATGAGGCAGAGGTCGGCGGAGACGTTCTGGGCGGCCTCCACGGCCGCGGCCCCACTGGCGACGGCGGAGTGCTTGAAGACCCGGCCGCCGAGGAGGAACAGGTCGGCGCTCGGGTGCTGCAGGAGGGCCGAGGCGACGGTCGGGCTGTTGGTGATGACGGTGCACTCCAGATCCCTGGGAAGCGCCTCCGCGACGGCGAGGGCGGTGGTGCCTCCGTCCAGGAGGAGCGTGCTTCCGGGGCGTACGAGGCCGGCGGCCGTGGCCGCCACCGCACGCTTTCCGCCGGGCTCGACGCTGTGACGGGTGGTGTAGTCGACCACCGCCGGGGAGACGGGGAGTGCACCGCCGTAGACGCGCTGACACAGGCCTTCGGCGGCAAGGTCGCGCAGATCGCGACGGATGCTGTCCTCGGAGATGCCGAGGTCGGCGGCGGCGTCCTTTGCCACGATCTTGCCTGTTTCTTCCAGAAGACTCAGGAGATGAGCGCGGCGCTGTCCAACGAGCATGCACGTTCCTTTCTGTTTCTGCACATTATTGCATGTACGCTGCTGGCATGACGACAACGAAGCCCATGCTCATCCTCATTGCCGGCCCCTACCGCTCCGGCACCGACGGTGATCCCCAGGCGATGGCGGCCAATCTCGCCCGGCTCGAGTCAGCCGCCTGGCCGATCTTCGCCGCAGGGCACATTCCGATGATCGGGGAGTGGGTCGCGCTGCCCGTGTTGAGCTCCGCCGGTGCCGGGCCCAGCGACCCTCTCGCCGAGCAGGTGCTCTACCCGACCGCGGCCCGGCTCCTCGAGCGTTGCGACGCGGTCTTGCGTCTCCCGGGGAACTCGGCCGGCGCCGACCAGGACGTCGCGATCGCCGAGCGCCGTGGGCTTCCGGTCTACCACGACATCGGGGAGATCCCCGCGGTCGAGGGGCAGCGCGGATGAGCCGGCGCCCTGGTGTCGACGTCCCCGACCATCGCGGCCGTACCGGTCTCGACCGCGCCGGGCGGGACCTGACCCGCAACCCCGACGTCGTGGTCCGAGACGTCGAGCTGACCTCGCAGGGGTGGCACGTGCTCAGGCGGACCACGCTCGACTATCGCCGTCGGGACGGGCGCTGGGAGAGGCAGCAGCGGGAGACGTACGACCGTGGCAACGGCGCCGTGCTCCTTCCCTACGACCCCGAGCGCGGCACGGTCCTGCTGACCCGGCAGTTCAGGTATCCGGTCTACGTCAACGACCATCCCGACGGGCTCCTCATCGAGGCGGCCGCGGGGCTGCTGGATGCCGATGACCCGGTGACCGCGATCCGCCGGGAGAGTGCCGAGGAGCTCGGCCTCAGCCTCACCGACGTCGACCACGTCTTCGATGCGTACATGAGTCCCGGTTCGGTGACCGAACGGCTGCACTTCTTCGCGGCGGCCTATTCGCCGGCGAGCCGCACCGGAGACGGCGGAGGGGTCGTGGAGGAGGGCGAGGACATCGAGGTGCTCGAGCTCGACTTCGCCGAGGCGCTCGCGATGACCCGGGACGGCCGGATCATCGACGGCAAGACCGTCATGCTCCTGCAATGGGCCGCCCTCGACGGACCGTTCGCCCGCGTCAGGAGTCGGCCGGCTTGCGGATGAAGGTCAGGTGGGTGACACCGCTGGGTGTCGAGACGGCCTCGATGTCGTAGTCGTTCTCGGCGCCCTCGAGGCCGTCCCAGATGCGTACGCCACGGCCGAGGACGATCGGGACCTGGACCAGGTGCATCAGGTCGACGAGCCCGGCGGCGACGAAGTCCCGCACCACGGTGGCGCCGCCGCCGATGCGTACGTCCTGGCCGTCGGCCGCCTCGAGCGCGACCTCCAGCGCCTCGGCCGGAGGTGCGTCCAGGAAGTGGAAGGTGGTGCCGCCCTCCATCTCCAGCGGTGGGCGCGGCCGATGGGTGAGGACGAAGGTCGGCGAGTGGAACGGTGGGTTGGGGCCCCACCAGCCCTTCCATTCGGGGTCGTCCTGCCATCCCGGCGGCCCGAACTTATTCGCGCCCATGATCTCGGCGCCGATGCCCTGGCTGTGTCGCTGAGCGAAGGCGTCGTCCGCGCCCGCGGCCCCGGAGGCGTCCCAATAGCGGGTGGCGAACATCCACTCGTGCAGGCGCTCGCCGGCATGCCCGAACGGCGCCTCGGCCGACTGCGGCTCCCCGGTCGCGAAGCCGTCGAGCGAGATCGAGAGATTGTGGACTCTGGTGAGTGGCATGGGTGCCTCCCTGGGCTCCGACGTCGACGTCGGTTCGTCGAGCCTACTGCTCGAACAGGGAGACGGCGGCGGCTTCCGCAGCCCCGCCGTGCTGGAATTGTGGGGCGGCGCGACCGGGTGCGGCAGGGAAGTGGTGGAGATGACGGGCTCGTTCTGGTGGGACCTCGCGATCGGGATCGCCGCGGCGCTGCTGCTCACCTGGCTCTGCCTCGTCGTCGCGCTGATCGTCGTCCGCCCGCGCGGCGACCTGCTGCGTGAGGCGCTGCGGATCCTGCCCGACGTGGTGCGGCTGCTGCGCAGGCTCGCGGCCGACCGGTCGATGCCTCGCGGCGTACGGATCAGGCTCGGGCTGCTGATGGTCTATCTCGCGCTGCCGATCGACCTGGTGCCTGACTTCATCCCGGTGCTGGGCTACGCCGACGACGCGATCATCGTCGCCGCCGTCCTGCGCGGCGTCGTCCGGCGAGCCGGGATCGACGCGGTTCGGGCGCAGTGGCCGGGCACCGAGGACGGGTTCGCCGCGTTGGTGCTGATCGCCGGGCTCGACCGCTCCTCGACCTGAGCATCCGGGCGTGTTCTCCGGAGCAACGGCGATCAGAACGGCCGGAATGCACCCGTGACGGGAAGCGTCAGGCCATTGAGGAGCAGGAACAGCGACGTGGCGGCCAGGAGACCGGTCATGACGTACGACGCCGGCCTGGCGGTCCTGCGGGCGAGCGAGACCGCGCGCTGGACCGGGCGGGAGTCCTTGCCGGCGGCGAGGGCGAGCACGACCAGGCACAGCGGGGCCTGGCTGATCAGGAACCATCCGGTGAAGACGGCGGCGACGGCCAGGATGCTCGGCATGCTCGCGCCGATCGTCGCGACTCCGTAGAAGCTGGGGTCGGTCAGGGCGCTCACGCCCCAGAAGATGCCCATCAGGCTCATCCCGGTCGGGCCGGCCAGCATGGACCTCTTCGTCCTCTCCGGCTTCGTGTCGTTGCGGTGCGTCCAGCGACGGACAGCCCACAGGCCGAGGCCGGTGGCGGTGGCCAACTGCACCGCCAGGCGCACCGGGTCGGGGACGCTGAGCAGGTTGCGCAGCCAGGCGACGACATGCTGGACCGACTCGCCGAGCATGATCCCGGTCAGCACCGTGGTGAGCCAGGCGGTGCCGAAGAACAGCAGGATGACGCGGCGCCGGGCGCCGCCGGCCAGGGCGGGTACGACGACGAGCGCGCCGAACGGGTCCAGCCCGGCCACGCCGAACCCGACGATGCCGCCGATCGCGGCCAGCGGGTTCACGAGCGCCTCCTGGGTGCGGTCGACATGAGCGGTGCGAAGAGCGCGACCAGGTGATCCACGGCGGCCGCCTGCTCGACGGCGCCTGCCTGGATCGCGAGGACGAGGTTGTCGGCCGCTCCCTGGAACATGGCCAGCACCGCGGTCTCGTCGCCGGCGGGTAGTCCGAGGTTGTCCCGGCAGAACCGGGCGAACGACTCGGGCACCTCGAAGAAGTGCTCCTCGACCTCCTCGGTCGCGGCACGGGCGGAGGAGACGGTGTCGTAGACGGCACCCGCGCCGAGGCTGTGGCTCACATACGTCAGTGCCAGCACCTCCAGGAGCTCGGCCCGCGACGCCCCTGACCTCAGGGCGTCGTCGAGCGCAGCATCCACGACCGTCTCGTAGCCGGCCACGACCTGCCGCTCCATCTGGGTCAGCAGGTCGGCGAGCGAGTCGAAGAGCCGGTAGGCGATCGGCTTGGAGACCCCGCAGGCCTCGGCTACCCGGGCCAGCGTCACGGCTCGCCCACCCTCGGCGCGGGCGATCTCCACGCCTGCGGTCACCAGCATCTCCCGCCGCTGCGTCGCGGGTACGCGCGTCGCGCGATCCACAGTGCTCCTCCTGGACGAATAAGTTACTGTCCGTAACGTTACCATCAGTAACAAGTCGGCTGCCAACTCGTCGTCAACCGCCTGCGCGACCTCGGGCCGATGGTGCTGAATAGGCGCATGCCTTCTACTCCTCGGGTCGTGGTGTGCGGCCCTGCGTCCTGGAACCACCTGATCGAGCTCGACCATCTCCCCGAGCCGGTGCCGCACATGCAGTTCGCGCGCCGGTCGTGGCACACGGTCGGTGGCACCTCCGCGGGCAAGGCGCTGCACCTTGCCGGACTAGGTGTCGACGTACGCCTGTGGGCCCCGGTCGGTGAGGACGAGGACGGTGTGCGGCTGCGGGACCGGCTGGCCGGGGCGGGTGTCGTCGTCGAGGCGATCGCCAGCGAGCGGACCGAGCGGCACGTCAACCTCATGGCGGACGGGGGAGGCCGGGTCTCGTTGTACGTCTCGACGCCCTCGACCCCGTCGGTCGAGGCGATCGAGGCGGCGGTGCGCGCGGTCGCCGCGGCGGACCTCGCGGTCGTCGACCTGAGTGAGCTCGGCGGGCTGGTGCTCGAGGCCCTGCCGGAGCGCGGGACGCCGCTGTGGATGGACCTGCACGACTACGACGGCGCCACGGCGTTCCACGAGCCGTTCCTACGCGCCGCCGAGGGCGTGTTCATGAACGACGACGGCACCGACGACCCCTGGAAGCTGATGGCCTCGTGCCTCGAGCGTGGTCCCCGCCTCGCGGTCTGCACGCTCGGTGCGAAGGGAGCCATCGCGCTCGAGGCCGACGGCACGAGACACGAGGTCGCCGCGGTGCCGGCCACCGTCGTCGACACGAACGGTGCCGGCGACGCCTTCATGGCCGGCTTCCTGGCCGCGCGGCTGCGTACGGAACCGGTCGATGTCGCTCTCCGCGCCGCCGCGGAGCAGGCCCGGGTCGCCATCGAGACCGAACACCTCCACCCGGCGCTCGGCGGATAGTCTGGCTGCCCAGGGGAGAGCCAGGACCACGTCGGTGTAACCCCGATCCGACGATCCAGAGAGCAAGGAATCATGTCGATCCTCTCCGGCTTCAGCTCCGACGAGATCACCCAGCTCATGGATACGCCAGGTGCTGTGATCACCGCCGTGACCGTCGCCGACGGGAGGCCGGGCATCCTCACGATGCACAGAACGAGCGCCCGGATCGCCACGGTTTTCAGGGCAGCTCGCCAGGACGAGAACGAGTTGATCAGGGCCGTCGCGCTCGCGATGCAGGATCGACCGGAAGAGCCCGAAGAGCACGAGTCTGTTACCGACCTTCTCTACCCGGACCCGGAGCGGGAAGCCGCCCGAGCGGTCGAGGCGGTGGTGACCTCGATCGCCCTGCTCCGGAATCGAGCCGCGAGGGCCGACGTCGATGAGTACGCCGCCTGGCTGGTGGGACTCGCGAGCCAGATCGCGGAGGTCACCACAAAGCGCGGCGGCCTCTTCGGCAGGAGAGCGCGGACCTCGCCGCCCGAACACGCCTTCATCGGTCGACTTCGTGCGGCGGTATCGGACTAGGGTCTGCCGTCGCGGCGGGCAACCTACCCCCGCCGCGACGTTCCGGTGACCGGGGGCTCAGCCGCCGAAGGCGGGGTGGAGCGGCTTGCCGGGACCCTTGGAACGGGCCGTCGCATCGGCCTCGATCGGGTCGAAGGTCCACAGCGCGTACGCCCCCGGGCCGACGTGCAGCGTCGAGTTGCCGATCGTCTCGGTGTGCGGCTCCTCGGCCGCCTCGTTGAGGGCGAGGATGACGTGGCGTACGCCAGCCTTCTCGGCCGGGACCGGGAGCAGGCGGATCTTGGTCATGCCGTCGAAGGCGAGGACGCCGCCGTCCTTCAGGGTGCGGATCGTGATCCCGGCGGCACGCCACAGCGGCACCATCTTGTCGATGTCCGCCGCGGTCGTGGCGATCTGGATGCCGATGACATCGCGCATCTGGTGGTCGCGGTAGCGGTCGCGGTTGTAGCGGTCGCGGCTGACGTCGCCCTCGTAGGCGGGCGGCGGGAAGGTGAGCCGCGGGTCGCCGAGGAACTCGTCGCGATACTCCATCGCCCAGGAGAAGAAGGTGTCGTAGGTGGCCGTCGTGTAGGTGACGTCGAACCAGGGGATCGGGTTGCCGTCGCCGAGGTCGGTCACCTGGGTGAACTCGACCGGGTCGACGCCGAGCTTGTGCAGGTTGTCGGTGGCGATGGCCAGGTCGCCGTCGTTGTCGGCAGAGACCGCGAGCCCGGTGTCCCCGGCGACCGCGTCGGGCGCATCGCCCGGCCCGAAGAACTCCAGGTAGGTCTCCTTGCCGAGCAGGTAGCGACCGGTCCAGGTCGAGCTCCCGTCGTTGCCGGTGTTGATCCGGCGGTCTGCGAACTCGCCCAGATACTCGGAGTGCTCGATCGCGTCAGCCGTCTCCCGGTCGACCATCGCCCAGGCGTGGTTGAACGCCAGGAGCGGGTCCGGACGCGCCTCCTCCTCGGCCTGGGCAGGGGCCACCGAGGTGCCCGAGGCGATGATGAGCGAGGCGATCGCAGCCGCGATGAAGCCCGAGATTCTCCATGGAGTCCGCATGGGTCCCAGTCTCTGCGACGGCGGCGCTCCTGTCCTCGGAATTCCTCAGGCGCCGTGGGAGACGGTGGCCATGGTCGCGCCGAGGCCGATCATGATGACGCCACCGCCCGCGCCGAGGCCGTCGAGGCGCTTGGGCTTGTGGGCGAACCAGGCCTTGGCACGGCTGGCGGCCAGGACCCAGCCCGAGTCGCAGACGAAGGCCATCGCCGAGAAGATCGCACCGAGCAGGAGGATCTGGGGCACCGCCGGGGCGGAGGTGTCGATGAACTGGGGTAGGAATGCCAGGTGGAAGACGATCGTCTTCGGGTTGGTCGCGCCGACGATCATCCCGGTGCGGATCGCGCCCCACGCGGTCGTCCGCGCGACGTCCTCGCCGTCGAGGGCGGCGCGCGCGTCGGCACGGTGGCGGATCGCCTGGATGCCCAGATAGACGACGTACGCAGCGCCGATCAGCTTCACGACCGTGAAGGCGGTCGCCGAGGCCGCCACCAGCGCGCCGAGCCCGACGGCCACCGCCAGGACCTGGCCGAACTGGCCCAGCGCGTTGCCGCCGACGGCGAGGACCGCCTCGCGGCGGCCCGCGGTCAGGGCCCGGCCGAGGGCGAAGAGCACGCTCGGTCCGGGGATCAGGATGAAGATGACGGACGCGAGCGCGAAGGCGGCGAACTGGCTCAGGGACGGCACGAGTCAGATTCTCCGGCACGGGTGGCCAGACGTACGAACCATTTCTGGCAGACGAGACGAGGTTCATGCGCCATGGATGATCCGGACGGCGCTCGGGTCGTCTCGAATGGCTGTCATGAGCGAGGTGACGCGGACTGCGGTGGGCGCCGGATCGGGAGCCGTCTTGTTCACCCTCGCCTCGGCGCAGTTCCTGATGACCCTGGACAGCTCGGTCATGAACGTCTCCATCGCGACGGTGGCCGAGGATCTCGACACGACAGTCACCGGGATCCAGACGGCCATCACCCTGTACACGCTGGTGATGGCCAGCCTCATGATCACAGGCGGAAAAGTAGGCCAGCTGTTGAGCACGAAGCGGGCCTTCGCGATCGGCTGCGTCATCTACGGTGTCGGCTCGTCGACGACTGCGCTGGCCCCCAATCTGACCGTGCTCATCATCGGATGGTCGTTCCTCGAGGGTGTCGGGGCCGCACTGATCATGCCGGCGATCGTCTCGCTGGTGGCCACGAACTTCGCTCGGGCCGAACGACCGCGCGCCTATGGGCTGGTGGCGGCGGCCGGCGCGATCGCGGTGGCGGCAGGACCGCTGATCGGCGGACTGCTCACCACGTACGCCTCCTGGCGGTTGGTGTTCGCCGGAGAAGTCCTGATCGTGCTGGCCATCCTGCTCCTGACCAGGAGGATGACGGACTCGCCGGCGGACCCGAGCGCACGCCTCGATCTGGTGGGCACCGTGATGTCGGCGCTCGGGCTCGGCCTGGTCGTGTTCGGGATCCTGCGCGCGGGGACCTGGGGCTTCTTGATCCCGAAGGAGGGGGCGCCGTCGTGGCTCGGCGTCTCACCTGTCGTCTGGCTCGTGATCGCCGGTGGACTCGTGCTCCGGTTGTTCCTGGGGTGGGAGCGACGGCGTCAACAGGAGGGGATGCCGGCGTTGATCGACCCGGCGATCCTCGACAACAGAGTGCTGCGTGGTGGCCTGACGTCCTTCTTCTTCCAGTACCTCCTGCAGGCCGGGCTGTTCTTCTCGGTGCCGCTGTTCCTGTCGGTGGCCCTCGGGCTGTCGGCGGTCGAGACCGGGGTGCGCATCCTTCCGCTGTCCCTCACCCTGCTGCTCGCCGCTGTCGGTATCCCGAAGCTCTTTCCGGATGCCTCGCCCCGCAGGGTGGTCAGGGTCGGGTTCGCCGCCCTCTTCGCCGGCAACGTCTCCCTGCTGGTCTCGCTCGAGGCGGGCGTGGGGCCCGAAGTCGTCACGTGGCCGATGCTGCTGGCCGGACTCGGCGTGGGCGCGCTGGCCTCGCAGCTGGGCAGCGTCACCGTCTCAGCGGTCCCGGACGAGCAGAGCTCGGAGGTCGGCGGGTTGCAGAACACGGTCACCAACCTGGGCGCCTCGATCGGCACGGCCCTGGCGGGCGCCGTGCTGATCTCTGCCCTGACCTCGTCGTTCCTCACCGGGATCCAGGACAACCCTGACGTACCCGACAGTCTCTCCACGGCGGCTGCGGTCGAGCTCGCCGGGGGGATCCCGTTCGTTCCTGACGACGCCCTGGCGGACGCCTTGGCCGACGCCGGCGTGCCCGAGAGTGCCTCGGCGGCGATCATCGAGGAGAACACCGCCTCCCGCCTCGACGGACTGCGGGCTGCCCTGTCGGTGCTCGCGCTGATCTCTCTCCTCGCTCTGTTCTTCGCCCGCGGGGTGCCCACCAGGCAACCCGGTTGAGTCCGACGCGCCCTAGCTGACGCGGGAAGCCTTGATCTGCTCGACGAGGATGTCGCCGTGCCCGGCGTGGCGGGCGAGCTCCTGGATCATGTGCGCGTAGACGAACCGCAGGGTCACCGGATTCCCGTGCCAGTCGAACTGCTCGTCGAGCTCATGTCCGGCGGCCACCTCGCGGGAACGCTCGCAGGCCGCACGGTGGGCCGCGCGGACCGACTCGACCGTGTCCTCAGGGTCCGGCAGGAAGCTCTCCTCGACGGTGTCGGGCAGCCCGATCTCCTTGCGCGGCACACCGGCGACACGGGCGTGGAACCACACCTTCTCCACGAACGTCGCGTGCTTGACCAGCGCCAGGGGTGTGGTCAGCGACGGGACCAGCCTCCGTCGGGCCTCCTCGTCGTCGAGGTCCTCGAGGAGGCCGGTGATCTCGTCCCGCTGGATGTCGACCATTCCTTCGAGAAGCGCGCGCTCGTCCGCCTGTCCGATCTTCATGCGGGCAGGCTAGTCGGATGTCCGCAGGCGCACGGTGCCCGGGCCGTAGCCTGTCCGTCATGTCGACGACGAACGACGCGGGGCCGGTCTTCGATGGCGTGAAGATCGGACGGCCCGCGACCGGGGCACTGCTCGCTGCGGGCTATCGCACGCTGTCGGACCTGCCGGACGACCTGGATGCTCTGCTGAGGCTCCACGGCGTCGGGCCCAAGGCCGTGAGCCTGCTGCACGAAGCGCTCAGCAGCGCTCCCTGACGTACGCATCGGCCTGCCGGCGATCCCAGCCGCGCGCCTCGTGGAGCCCGCGAACGAGCATCGAGACGTACGCGGCCGACGGCCGGGTGTGCGGGACCGCGTCGAAGCCGTGCGGCGCGGTGAAGGTGAGCATCGGGAGGCCGTCGCGGCGACCGACCTCGATCAGGGTCTCGTAGTGCCCCGGTCCCGCCTCGTGACGGCCCTCCTCGAGCCCGTCGATGACGACCTTCTCGATCGGGTCGCCCGGGGTGGGCAGCCGGTCCATCTCCTGGGCGGCGACATCGGCGAACTGCTCGGCGGTCATCCGGAAGGCCCGGGCAGCAGTCCACGACCCGGCCGCGTCGTGGTCGTAGAACGCCACGCCACCGGTCCATGTCGCCGACTCACCCGCGAAGTAGAGCCTCCCGGGGAGGTCGACGGCGACGTCCTCGACCGGCATGGCCGGCGTGCGGGCCCCGACGTACGACCGTCGCGCGCCGACGGGCCGGCCACCGAGGAGATAGGCGCCGAGACGGTCGCGGCACATGTTCGATCCATAGCTGACGTACCAGACCTCGGAGCTCATCGCGGCGCAGCCTACCGGGGGGTGCTGGCCGGGAACCTCGTTGCCTGGGCATCACACCTGGAGGGCGGCGAGCACTCCGTCGGCGTACTTCTCCAGCTTCGCCTCGCCGATCCCGCTGATCGTCCCGAGCTCCTCGCGGGTGGCCGGCAGCCGGGTGGCGATCTCGCGGAGCGTGGCGTCGTGGAAGACGACGTAGGCGGGCACGCCCTGCTCCTTGGCGACCTCACCGCGCCACGCCCGCAGCCGCTCGAAGACCTCGGCCGCCTCCGGCGAGAGATCGGCCGCGGCCACCTTCGGCTTCCGCTCCCCGGAGCCGCTGCGGCGAGCCTGTCGCGGCGGCTCCTTGCGCAGCATCAGCTGCTGCTCCGAGCGCAGCACGGGGCCGGCGGCCTCGGCGACCGAGAAGACGCCGTAGCGGGTGTCGACGGCGAGCATCTCGCGGGCCAGCAGCTGCCGGATGACGGAGTGCCAGTCGCTCTCGGCGATGTCGGTGCCGATCCCGAAGACCGACAGCTCGTGGTGGCGGAACTGGCGGACCTTCTCGGTCTCCTTGCCCCGCAGGATGTCGACGATCTGCCCGGCTCCGAAGCGCTGCCCGTTGCGCTCGCGGTCGAGCCGGATGACGGTGGAGAGCACCTTCTGGGCGGGAACGGTGCCGTCCCAGGACTCCGGTGTGGCCAGGCAGGTGTCGCAGTTGCCGCACGGCTCGGCGGCCTGGCCGAAGTAGCGCAGCAGCTGCACCCGCCGGCAGTCGACGGTCTCGCACAGGGCCAGCATCGCGTTGAGGTGCTGGCCGAGCCGGTGCTTGTGGGCCCGGTCGCCCTCGGAGGTCTCGATCATCTGCCGCTGCTGGACGACATCGGCCAGGCCGTAGGCCAGCCACGCGGTCGACGGCTGACCGTCACGTCCGGCCCGCCCGGTCTCCTGGTAGTAGCCCTCGACCGACTTGGGCAGATCGAGATGGGCCACGAAGCGTACGTCCGGCTTGTCGATCCCCATCCCGAAGGCGATGGTGGCGACCATGACGATGCCGTCCTCGCGCAGGAAGCGGGACTGGTTCTGCGCGCGGGTCCTGGCGTCGAGACCTGCGTGGTAGGGGAGCGCGGGGATCCCGGCGCCGACCAGGGTCGCGGCAGTGCGCTCGACCGAGTTGCGCGAGAGGCAGTAGACGATGCCGGCCTCGCCGGGGTGCTCGGTGCGGATCAGGTCGAGGAGCTGCTTGGCCGGCTTGTCCTTCGGGGCGATCCGGTACTGGATGTTGGGTCTGTCGAAGGAGGCCACGAAGTGGCGGGCGTCCTCGAGGTCGAGCCGGGAGGCGATCTCGCGCCGGGTCTCGGCGGTGGCGGTCGCGGTCAGCGCGATCCGCGGCACCTCCGGCCAGCGCTCGTGCAGGTGGGAGAGCTGCAGATAGTCGGGCCGGAAGTCGTGACCCCACTGGGACACGCAGTGGGCCTCGTCGATCGCGAAGAGCGAGATCTTGGCCTGGTCGAGCAGCCGGCCGGTCTCGGGAACCCGCAGCCGCTCCGGGGCGAGGTAGAGCATGTCGAGCTCACCGGCGAGCAGCGCCTTCTCCACCTGCTGCCGCTCGTGGGGCATCTGGGTGGAGTTGAGGAAGCCGGCGCGCACGCCGAGCGCGGAGAGCGCGTCGACCTGGTCCTGCATCAGCGCGATCAGCGGTGAGACGACCACCCCGGTCCCGGCTCTCACCAGGGACGGGATCTGGTAGCACAGCGACTTGCCGCCACCGGTCGGCATCAGCACCAGCGCATCGCCACCTCCGGCGACGTGCCCGATGATCTCCGCCTGCTCGCCACGGAACTCGTCGTAGCCGAAGACGCGGCGCAAGACATCCAGCTCCGGGGTCACCTCATTCACGCGAGTGACCCTACCGGCCGTCACCGACGGTCCGGAGTTGTGAAGCTGAGAGTGGTCTATAGGTCACTCTCAGCTTCACAACCTCCTCAGACCGAGATCTTCTCGCGCTTGACCGTGGCTCCGTCGGCGGCGGGGCCGTGGGCGCGCTCGAGCCCGGCGCCCTCGACGTCCACGTTCGGCAGGATGCGGTCGAGCCACTTCGGCAGCCACCACGCGGAGCGGCCGAGCAGGTGCATCAGCGCCGGCATCAGCAGCATCCGGACGATGAACGCGTCCAGCAGCACCCCGAGCGCGAGCCCGAAGCCCATCGAGCGGATCATCACCGACTCGGCGAAGACGAACCCGCCGAAGACGGAGACCATGATCAGGCCGGCCGCGATGACCACCGAACGCCCGGCACGGAAGCCCTGGGCGACGGCGAGACGCGCGGGAGCCCCGTGGACGTACGCCTCCCGCATGCCGGAGGCCAGGAACAGCTGGTAGTCCATCGCCAGGCCGAAGAGGATCCCGACCAGCAGGATCGGCAGGAAGCTCAGGATCGGCCCGGTGCTGTCGATGCCGATCCACTCGGCGCCGATGCCCTTCTGGAAGACCGCGACCACGACGCCGTACGTCGCCAGCAGCGAGAGCACGAAGCCACCGGTCGCGATGAGCGGGACCAGGAGCGAGCGGAAGACCAGGATCAGGATCAGCAGCGAGAGGCCGACCACGACGGCGAGGTAGGGGAGGAGTACGTCGTTGAGCCCCTGCGAGACGTCGATCGCGACCGCGGTGGCGCCGGCGACGCCGAGCGTGATGTCGCCGTTGACCGCCGGCATGTCCCGGATCGCGTTGACCAGCTCGTTGGTCGAGACGCTGTTCGGGCCCTCCTCGGGCACGACCTGGAAGGCGGCCGTGCGACCGTCCTCGGAGACGGCGGCCGGAGCCACTGCGCGTACGTCATCGAGGTCCGCCAGTGCTTTGGCGACCGTCAGCTGGGCCCGCTGGATGCCGGCCTCGTTGAGGCCCTCGGGCAGCTCGGCGGCGACCAGCAGCGGGCCGTTGGCGCCGGCACCGAAGCTGTCCTCGGTGATCGTGTAGGCGGTCTTGGCCAGCGAGCCCTCGGGCTCGGAGCCGCCGTCGGGGAGGCCGAGGCGCATGTCGAGGGCGGGGACCGCCAGGGCGAGCAGGGCGACCACGGAGGCGACGACGGTGACCAGCGCGCGCCAGGTCGGCATCGGCTTGGCGTCGGCCTCGGCGGCGTCCTGCTTGGCGACCTTCTTCCGGGCGCGCTTGGAGACGATGCGGCCACCGACGAGGCCGAGGATCGCCGGGGTCAGGGTGATCGCGACCAGGACCGCGATCGCGACGCAGGCCGCTCCGACCGAGCCCATCAGGCCGAGGAACGGGATCCCGGTCATGTTGAGGGCCACCAGCGCGACGATCACGGTCGAGCCGGCGAAGACGACCGCCGTGCCGGCGGTGCCGTTGGCGAGCGCGATCGACTCTTTGACGTCCGAGCCGTGGAGCAGCTGCTTGCGGTGCCGGTTGAGGATGAAGAGCGAGTAGTCGATGCCGACGGCCAGGCCGAGCATCAGGCCCAGGATCGGGGTCATCGAGGCCATCTGCACGACCCCGGAGAGGGAGAGCGCGCCGAGCGCACCGATGCCGACTCCGGTCAGCGCGGTGATCAGCGGGACGCCGGCGCCGATGATCGTGCCGAGCATGACCAGGAGGACGATCGCGGCGACGCCGACGCCGACGATCTCACCTGGGCCCACGGGGTTGGGGGTCTCCTGGGAGATGTCGGAGGAGACGCCGATCTCGACCCCGTCGATCGGGCTGTCTGTGAAGTGGTCGACGGTGGCCTTCTTGGTCTCCTCGGACATCTCCAGACGGCCGACCGAGTAGGCGACGTTGACCAGGGCGGCCGAGCCGTCCGCCGAGACCATCCGGATCCCGTCTGCGAGCTCGAGCAGCTCGGCGCCGTTCTCGGCCTTGGCGGTGTTGGCCTCGAGGTCGGCGGCGCTGTCGTCGAGCTTGGCCTGCTGCTTGTCGAGGGCGGCCTGCTGGGCGTCGATCTGGGTGGTCGGCATCCCGGCGCTCTGCAGCTGGGTGCGGGCCTTGTCGATGTCGGCCTGCGCCTTGTCGAGCTTGGCCTGGGCGCTGTCGAGCTGGGTCCGGCCGGCCTCGAGCCGGGCCTGGCCCTCGGTGACCTTCTCGGCCTGCGCCGTGCGCTGGGCCTCGGTCTGGAACGGGTCGGTGACCGCGGCGACGTCGGGGAGGTCCTCGGCGCTGGTGATCAGCGCCCGGATCTCCCGCTTCTGGGTTGCGCTGAGCGGGGTGCCGTCCTCGGTCTGGAAGGCGATCGTGCCGGAGCCGCCGGCCAGGTCGGGCAGCCCCTCCTGGAGCTCGTCGACCACCTCGGACGAGGGCAGCCCCGGGATGTCGAAGCTGGTGGTGAGCTCGCCTGACCAGGCGACGTACGCCCCGGCGGCGCCGGACAGCGCCAGCACCCAGGCGAGGATCACAAGCCAGGCGCGGCGCGCGGCCGACTTGCCCAATCGGTACAACAGCTCCGCCATGGCGGCATCCCTCCGGTAATTCGCAACGGTGCGTCCAGTTAATCACCTGTGCGCGAACGGACAAGGGTTGCTGAGCGAGTGATGTGTCACACCTGTGCCGTGGCCAGGAGATGCCACGGGCTCTTAGGATGCCGTTCATGTCAGCGTCCGCAGGAGTGCGCCGTAGGGGTGCCGTACGCAGTGAAGAGGCTCGCATGGCGATCCTCGACGCGACCGGGCGGCTCTTCGCCACCCAGGGCTACGACCACCTCACCATCGAGGGCATCGCGGCCGAAGCGGGCGTCTCCAAGCAGACGATCTACCGCTGGTGGTCCTCGAAGAGCGCGGTCGTCGCCGACGCTCTGATCGAGGACCTGCTGCTGCCGGACCACCCGGTCGTACCCGACACCGGGGACATCCGTGCCGACCTGATCGCCTGGATGCAGAGCCTCATCGACCTCGTCGCCCAGCCCGGCAACGACGGCCTCGTCCGCTCGCTCGTCGCGGCCGCCTGCGAGAACCCCGACATCGGCACCCGCCTCAACGACGCGCTCGGGATCACCGCCACCGTGTCCACCCGTATCGAGGCAGCCGTCGACGCCGGCCAGCTGCCCGCCGACCTGCCGGTCACGGAGTTCGTACGCGCCCTGGTCGGTGGATTCGTGCTCCACTCCCTCGAGCGCACCGAGCCCGCTCCGGACGTCGCCGAGCGTCTGGTGCGCGCGCTGCTGCACTGATCGGCCCTTACCCAAGAAAGAGGGGGCCGGTTCCGCGGCGCGAGGCTACGGTGGAGGGCATGCCGAAGGTGCCGCCGCCCGTCTACGTCGCCGCTGGACTGGCCGCCCAGCATCTGCTCGCTCCGAGCCGCCGGCCGACCGTCGTCCGGTCCGTCGCGGCCGGTCTCCTCGCGGCCGGCTCGGTCTATGTCGCCGGCGGTGCTGCCCGGGCGTTCAAGCACAAGGACACCACGTTCAACCCGCTCGAGCCCGAGGGTGCGACCGCGGTCGTCACCGACGGGCCGTTCCGCTACACCCGGAACCCGATGTACGTCGGTATGGCAGGCCTCCTCGCCGCCCATGCGGTCCTCCGCGGTGGCTGGCTTCCGCTCGTCCCCGTCGCCGCCTTCGTCGCCGTCATCGACCGCACCCAGATCCCCGCGGAGGAGCACGCCCTGTCGTGGAGCTTCGGGGAGGCGTACGACTCCTATCGGGCTGCTACTCCGCGCTGGCTCGGCTCACCCTGGGGTGCTCCGCGTGGCTGAGCTCCTCCACACCGTCCTCGACACCACCGACGTACGCGGCCTCGCCGAGTTCTACCGCCAGTTCCTCGGCCTCGTCTACCGTCCGGGCGACGAGGAGCCGGGTGACGACGACTGGCTCGTGCTCACCTGGCCCGACGGGCGTCGGGCGCTCGCGTTCAACCTGGTCGACTCGTCCGAGATGGACCCCTCTGGCTGGCCTGCGCCTGGGGCGGTCAAGCACATGCATCTCGACACCGTCGTCGGGTCTGTGGCCGAGCTCGACGCCGAGCATGCTCGTGTGCTCGGGTTGGGGGCTTCGCTCCGGTTCGATCGTTCTGACGATCCTGAGGAGCCTCTGCGGGCTTATGCGGATCCTGCGGGGCACATCTTCTGCATCTTCGTTGCCTGATGCTTCTGGTGCTCGAGCTTGTCGAGATCTCCCTGGCCGGCGACCGCAGCCTCGGGTGGGTGAGAATGGGCGCGTGAGCGAGATCGAGTACGTAGAGAACCCGGCCAGGCATCGCTACGAGATCCGCGACGGGGAGACCGTTGCGGGGCTGGCGACCTACCGGCTGCCCGACGACGAGCATGTGGACTTCCTCCACACCGAGGTCAAGGAGGCTTACAACGGGCAGGGGCTCGCCTCGAAGCTGGTGGCGTTCGCGCTGGCCGATGTGAAGGCGAAGGGGAAGCGGATCATCCCGCATTGCCCGTACGTCGCGGGGTGGCTGAAGCGGCACGGCGAGGAGTACGCCGACATCACCGACTGGCCCGCCTGATCACCAGAGATCAGAGGGATTCTGCCGACTTCCGCGGCTCCAGGCCTAGCTTGTCCAGGGGAGTGCGGGTCATGTGCGCCGAGGGCCAGGTCTGGCCTCGGGTGGAGCCGCGGGAGTAGGGCCTGGCGCCCGACTGGTAGGTCACGAAGAACTCATCGCCGACCTCGGCGACGCCCTCGGCCAGGTTGGGGAGCGACTGCACAGCACGCGGCCGGATCGTGACCCGGTCCTGCACGACCAGCTGACTACGCCGGGTCGGTCCGCGGTTGACGCTGAAGACGTACTCCTCCTCGCGGACCACGACGCCCTGGGTGCCGACGGGGGTGCGTACGCCGATCGGGGTCTTGATCTGCCAGGTGTCGTCCTTGCGGATGTACTTGTAGAGGCGGTTGTTGGCGTGCGACCCCACGTAGAGCAGGTCCTTCGCGGCGGCGAGGTAGGAGCCGGCGGCGAGTGCGACCAGCGGGGAGACGGTCGAGACCGTCGAGATCGGTTCGGCGTGGACGATCTGGGTCAGTGAGTAACGGTAGAGCCGGGGCGGGTTGCCCTCGCGGCACACGTAGACCTCGTCGCCGATGACCGCGACGCCGCCGGCGTTGACCGGGCCGCTGACGCTGCCTTTCGGCCCGCCCAGGTAGACGGCGTTGATGAGCTCACCCGACGGTCTGTCGACCAGGGCGAGCGCGGAGCCGAGCTTGTCGCCGTAGTAACCCTGCAGGAGCAGCTCGGTCTCGGGGGAGTACGCCAGACCCTGCGGGATCCAGCCGTGGTCCTCGTCCCCGGTGAGCACCCCGGCCGTGGCGATGTGCGGGATCAGCGGACCGAGTCTGCTGCCACTGCGGCCCAGCCAGGTCTCGGTGCGGTCGATGCCGCGCTGGACCCACTTCTGCTGCCTCTTGGCCATCACTTTGGGGTCGATCACGATCAAAAAATCTATCCGCTCGGACACCGATCGGCGGTCGCTTCGGGGCGCGAGTCCGACAACTGTCCACCTGGCGGAACGGTCGGGCGACAGGTTCCATGTACTCGCGGGTAGTGATGGTGGCAGGATCTGCCGACATGACTGCGGAGATTCAACGGCACGCCGACGTGATCGTGGTGGGAGCCGGCCTTGCCGGCCTGGCAGCAGCGGCCGAGGTCGCGGACGCGGGTAAGAGCGTTCTCCTGGTCGACCAGGAACCCGAGCAGTCGCTGGGCGGCCAGGCCTTCTGGAGCCTCGGCGGGCTCTTCCTCGTCGACAGTCCCGAGCAGCGCCGGATGGGGATCAAGGACTCACCCGAGCTGGCGCTCCAGGACTGGATGGGATCCGCCCAGTTCGACCGCGACGAGGACCTGTGGCCGCGGCGGTGGGCCGAGGCGTACCTGGACTTCGCGGCGGGCGAGAAGCGGTCCTGGCTGCGCCAGATGGGCCACCGGATCTTCCCGGTCGTCGGCTGGGCCGAGCGTGGCGACGGCCGCGCCGACGGCCACGGCAACTCGGTGCCGCGCTTCCACATCACCTGGGGGACCGGGCCGGGCGTGGTCGAGCCGTTCGAGAAGCGCGTACGCGCCCACGCCGACACCGGCCGGATCACCTTCGCCTTCCGGCGCCGCGTGGACCAGATCCTGATCGAGGACGGGGCGGCCGTCGGGGTGAGCGGCAAGCTGCTCGAGCCCAGCGACATCGAGCGGGGCCAGGCCTCCTCGCGCACCGAGGTGGAGGACTTCGAGCTCCGCGGCCAGGCTGTGATCGTCACCTCCGGCGGCATCGGCGGCGACCACGACCTGGTCCGCAAGCACTGGCCGGAGCGGCTCGGCACCCCGCCGAGGTCGATGGTCTCCGGCGTGCCCGCACACGTGGACGGCCGGATGCTCGAGATCACCGCGAGCACCGGCGCCAAGATCATCAACGACGACCGGATGTGGCACTACGTCGAGGGCATCCGCAACTGGGACTCGATCTGGGCCAACCACGGCATCCGGATCCTCCCCGGCCCCTCGAGCCTGTGGCTGGACGCGACCGGCAAGCGTCTCCCGGCGCCGTTCTTCCCCGGCTTCGACACCCTCGGCACGCTCAAGCACCTGCGGCAGACCGGCTACGACTACTCCTGGTTCGTGCTGACCGAGAAGATCATCAAGAAGGAGTTCGCGCTCTCCGGTTCGGAGCAGAACCCCGACCTGACCGGCAAGGACATCAAGCTGCTCGCTGAGCGGGCACGCAAGGGTCCCGGCCCGGTGAAGAGCTTCATGGAGCACGGCGAGGACTTCGTGGTCGCCGAGAACCTCACCGCGCTGGTCCACGGCATGAACGGCCTCGCCGATAAGGACCCGACCGGTCCGCAGATCTCGGAACCGGAGCTGCGAAGGATCATCGAGGCCCGCGACCGCGAGATTGCCAACAACTTCACCAAGGACGCCCAGGTCACCGCGCTGTACGCCGCCCGCCACTACCGCGGCGACAAGCTGCAGCGCACCGCCAAGCCCCACCGGATCCTCGACCCCGAGGCCGGCCCGCTGATCGCCGTTAAGCTGCACATCCTCTCCCGCAAGACCCTCGGTGGGCTCGAGACCGACCTGTCCGGACGCTGCCTGACCGCGGCCGGCACCCCGCTGCCCGGGCTCTACGCGGCGGGCGAGGTCTCCGGCTTCGGCGGTGGCGGGATGATGGGCTACAACGCGCTCGAGGGCACCTTCCTCGGTGGGTGCCTGTTCTCGGGACGTACGGCGGGACGGGCCGCGGCCGCGGCGATCTGACGCCGCGTCGGCGTGGTCAGTGGGCGCCGGAGAGGTTCAGCCCGACCACGCCGACGACGATCATCGCCAGGAAGCCGGCCTTGGCGGCGCTGAGGTGCTCGCCGAGGAACATCACGCCGATGCCCGCGACCAGTGCGGTGCCCAGGCCCGACCAGATGGCGTACGCCACCGAGACCGGCATCCGCTCCACGACCACGGACAGCAGCCAGATCGAGACGCCGTAGCCTGCCACGACCGCGACCGACCAGCCCAGGTTGCGGAAGCCCTCGGTGCGGGGGAGCAGCGCGGTGCTGACGACCTCGATCGCGATCGCGGCGACGAGCAGAATGGCGGCGTACATCTTCCGGGTCCTCCTGGGGAGCGTGTAGCGACTGCTACATCACCGCTAAATGTAGCAGTCGCTACATGTTGGGCATAATGCTTTTCATGGACCGCAAGGAGGAGCTTCTCGGGCAGGTGGTCGACCATGTGCTCGAGCACGGGTTGATCGGGCTGACCCTGCGTCCGCTGGCGGCCGCGATCGGCACCAGCGACCGGATGCTGATCTACCACTTCGGCGGTCGCGACGAGCTCGTCGCCGCGGTGGTGGCGCGCACCAACGAGCTCTCCGTCGCGGCGGTCGCGGCGCTCGAGCCGGCCGAGGACGTACGCGCCGGGGTGGAGGCACTGTGGCGGGCCTACCGCACCGAGCCGCTGCACGGCTGCCTGCAGGTCTACCTGCAAGCGGCCGCGACCGGGTTGATCGGGATGGAGCCCTATCGCTCGGTCGTCCGGGAGACCAACGAGCTGTGGTACGCCGCGCTGCGCGACTACGTCACCGCCTGTGGCGCCCCGCCCGAGCGTTCCGGTCGGATCGTCACGCTCGTCGACTCCTCGCTGTTCGGCTTCCATTTGGACCTGGCCACCGACCGGCCCGACGAGCTCGCCGCCGGCGTGGCCGATCTCGCCGTGGCCGCGGGAGCGATCGCGGAGGGGTGATCGGGGGTCCGGCACAATGCGCCGGGTGAACTCGCTGCTGAAGACCATCCCCGCCGACCGCATGCACCTGTGGCTCATGCTGGTGCTCACCTTCACCACCGGCATCAACGACGCCGTCGGCTACCTCGGTCTGGACAAGGTGTTCACCGGCAACATGACCGGCAACGTGGTCATCCTCGGCATGGCGCTGGTCGGCGACACCGACCTGCCGGTCCTCGGGCCGGCCCTGGCGCTGGTCGGGTTCATGGCCGGCGCCGCGCTCGGCGGGCGGGTGCTGAAGGCCGACAAGCAGGCCTGGAGCGGGCGAACGACCGTGCTGTTCTCCCTGGTCGCAGTGGTCATGCTGGCGCTGTCCGCGCTGCTCTTCATCACCGGGGACGAGCCCTCGAGCGCGGTGATGATCACGACCACCACCCTGGCCGCGGTCGCGATGGGCACCCAGGCGGCGGCCGCTCGCCACATCGCGGTCAAGGATGTGACCACCGTCGTCGTCACCAGCACGATCACGGGCCTCGCGGCCGACTCGCCGATCGGCTCCGGCAAGGCGTCCTTCCGTGGCGGCGGCACCGCGCGCCGTGCGATCGCCGTCCTGCTGATCCTGCTCGGTGCCTTCGCCGGTGCCGGGATGCTGCTGTGGCACACCGGCGGCGGCCTGCTGCTCGCCGGCGTCCTCATCGGGCTCGCCACCGCCGTGGGTGCCTGGCACGCCCGGGTGCACCACGCCATCATCTAGCGGCGGATCCTCTAGGGTCTGCCACGTGGAGTGCCCCAAGTTCGCGGTCAGCGTCGACCTCGTCGTGCTCACCGTTCGTGACGACGCGCTCTGCGCCCTGGTAGTACGCCGCGGCATCGAGCCCTATCGAGGCGCCTGGGCGCTTCCGGGCGGGTTCGTCCTCGACGACGAGGGCCTCGAGGAGGCGGCGGCCCGCGAGCTCGCCGAGGAGACCGGCATCCGGCCGGGCAGCGTGCATGTCGAGCAGCTGGCGACGTACGGCTCTCCGGGGCGGGACCCGCGGACGCGGGTCGTGACCGTCGCCTATCTCGCGCTCGCGCCCGACCTGCCGGTGCCCGCGGCGGGATCGGACGCTGCGGACGCGCAGTGGTGGCCGGTCGACGCGCTCCTGGCCGGCGGCGGCCTCGCCTTCGACCACGCCGCGATCCTGCGTGACGGCGTCGAGCGCGCCCGCTCCAAGCTGGAGTACTCGCCGCTGGGCGCGGCGTTCTGTGCCGAGGAGTTCACCGTCGCCGAACTGCGCCGGGTCTACGAGATCGTCTGGGGCGAGCGCCTGGACCCCCGCAACTTCCATCGCAAGGTCACCAAGACCGAGGCCTTCCTCGAGCCCACGGGCACGACGACGACACGGGACGGCGGCCGGCCGGCTCAGCTCTTCCGCCGAGGCTCCGCCGAGCACCTGCACCCGCCGCTGCTGCGCCGCACCACCTGACCCGGTCGGTCACCGAACGGTCTCGGTGCGGTCACGAATCGATAACGGCGGATCCGGTGTGTCGCACGGCACATGAGACGCGGGGATGCGCGCGGAGTAACTAGACAACAGCCACGGCATTCTTGTCCAGCGGACGCCGTGTCTCGGGGCGAGCGCCCTGTTTCGAGAGTTTCGTCTTGAAAGGGTCGTTACAACGCCGAAACGCCGGTGCCAGCCCCTGAAACCTCCGCTCGCTACGGTCCCCGAAACCTATGCGTGACACTCCTCGAAGGGAACTCGTTTCGATGTCTACCCCCGCCTCTCGGACCTCGCGACGTACGTCAGTTCAACGCCGGGCCGCCGCGGCCCTGCTGTCCGTGGTCGCCGCCACCACCCTGGCCGCCTGCGGCTCCGACTCCGAAGAAGGCAGCAGCGAGGAGGGCTTCGGCACCATCTCGATGCAGTACTCCTGGATCAAGAACGAAGAGTTCGCCGGCGAGTTCTACGCCGAGGACAAGGGCTACTACGAGGAAGCCGGCTTCGACGCTGTCAACGGCATCTCCGGCCCCGACACCGGCGTCGCCAAGCTGCTCTCCGGCAAGGTCCAGGTCGCGATCAACGACGCCGCCTCGGTCGGCTCCGCGATCGCCGAGCAGGAGGCGCCGCTGAAGATCATCGGCGCCACCTTCCAGAAGAACCCGTTCACGATCCTCTCGCTCAAGGACGGCGGCAACATCGCGACGCCGGCCGACCTCAAGGGCAAGAAGATCGGCGTCCAGGACTCCAACGTCAACGTCTTCAAAGCGATCCTCGCGGCCAACGGCCTGGAGGAGAAGAAGGACGACATCACCGTCGTCCCGGTCGAGTTCGACCCGACGCCGCTGATGGAGGGCCAGGTCGACGGCTTCATGGCCTACCTGACCAACGAGTCGATCACCGTCGAGCTCGCCGGCCACGAGGTCACCAACCTTCCCTACGCCGAGAACGGCGTGCCGTACGTCGCCGAGACCTACACCGTCACCGACCAGTACCTCGCCGAGAACCGCGACCTCCTCAAGGCGCTGCTGACCGCCGAGATCAAGGGCTGGACCGAGACCTTCAAGAATCCCACCGACGAGGTCGTCAAGGTCGTCACGACCCACTACAACCAGGCGGCCAGCGACTCCGACGGTCTCGAAGCCAGCTTCGGTGAGCTCGACCCGGTCAAGACCAAGCGTGGTCTCGAGGAGTCGCAGAAGCTGATCTCGACGCCGGAGACCGAGAAGAACGGCCTCTTCACCATCTCCGAGGAGCTCCAGCAGCAGACCGTCGACTCGCTCGCCGCCGCCGGCTGGGAGGTCTCGGCCGAGGACCTGTTCGACACCTCGATCATCGACGAGATCTACGAGGAGAACCCCGAGCTGAAGGACTACCTGAAGTAGTCATGGCCGAGAACAAGCTCATGGATGCCGGTGCTCCCGCGGTGGAGACCGACGGCGGCACCGGCATCCACATCTCCGGAATCGGCAAGGTCTTCGGCTCCGGGTCGAAGGCCGTCACCGCGCTCAAGGACACCGAGCTCCACACCGACCAGGGCTCGTTCCTGGCCCTGCTGGGGCCCTCCGGCTGCGGCAAGTCGACGATCCTGCGGATCCTCGCTGGCCTGGAGACGCCGACGAGCGGAGAGGCGTACGTCGACGGCAAGGCTCCCGCCGACCTGCGGCGTGACTCCGAGCTGGGGATCGCGTTCCAGGACCACGCGCTGCTGCCGTGGCGCTCGGTGGTCGGCAACATCAAGCTCGTCTTCGAGGTCGCCGGGAGGCGCCCGGACATGGACTACATCCACGAGCTGATCAAGCTCGTGGGGCTGGAGGGCTTCGAGAAGGCGCGCCCCGCGCAGCTCTCCGGCGGGATGCGGCAGCGGGTCTCGATCGCCCGGGCCCTGGCGCTGAAGCCGTCGGTGCTCCTGCTCGACGAGCCGTTCGGCGCGCTGGACGACATGACCCGGCAGAACCTCAACCTCGAGCTGCTGCGGATCTGGACCGAGAAGCCGGCGACCACCCTGCTGGTCACCCATGGTGTGAACGAGGCGATCTTCCTCTCCGACCGGGTCGCGGTGATGTCGCCGCGGCCCGGCCGGATCAAGGAGATCATCGAGGTCGACCTTCCCCGTCCGCGTACGCCCGAGATGATGCGCACCCCGGAGTTCCACGCGCTCGCCGACCGGGCCTCCGAGCTGCTCTTCGGTGACGACGGGCGTGCCGAGGCGGAGTCTTGATACGGATGCCGGGCTGGCTCGCCGGTCTGATCGGTGTGGTCATCCTGTTCGTGCTGTGGGCGGTCGTGGCGGTGCTCGGGTTCCCGCCGGATGCCGGGACCGGGTTCACGCCGGTGCCGCCGCCGTGGACCGTCCTCTCGGAGATGGCCGCCGCGGGTCCCTCGGCGTTCTGGGACGGCGTGCTCCGCGAGACTCTGATGGAGGCCTCGATCGGCTTCCTGTGGGGCAACCTGATCGCCCTGCTGCTGGCCTCGCTGGTGCTGCTGGTGCCCTGGCTGGAGCCGGTGATCATGCAGATCGCGGTGACGACGTACTGCCTGCCCGTGGTCGCCGTGGGCGGCATCTCGATCGTGGTCCTCGGCGGCGCCGAGCAGCCTGGGGACCCGTCGAAGACCTCGGTCTTCCTGGCCGCGCTGATGGTATTCTTCACGACCGTCGTCGGGGCCGTGCTCGGGTTCAAGTCAGCCGATCGCGCCTCGCTCGACGTGGTGCGGGTCTACGGCGGATCGGTGTGGACGCAGCTGGTGAAGGTACGCCTGATCGCGGCCGTTCCGGCGATCCTCAACGCGCTCCAGATCGCGGTGCCGACCGCGATCCTCGGCGCCGTCCTCGGGGAGTATCTGGGCTCCACCGACCGCGGCGTCGGGCGCACGCTGATCGTGCTGCAGGGCAAGCCCGATCCGGAGCGGCTCTGGGCCGTCTTCCTGGTCTGTGCCCTGGTCGCCCTGGCTGGCTATCTGCTCCTGGGGCTGGTCTCGCGTCTGGTGACGCCGTGGGTCGCCGGGAGGGCCGGATGAGGGCCGGGTCTTTGTCACGGGCGTTCCTGGGACCGGTGCTGCACACCGTCGCCGCGCTCGCGATCGTGGTCGTGCTCTGGCAGGGGTTCGTGTCGTTCTCGAGCGTCTCGGACTTCGTCGCCAAGGGCCCGTTGGACGTGCTCGACCACCTCTTCACGGGACCGGACGCCGCCGCCCACAGGGCCGAGCTGTTCCCGCTGACGTGGGTAACCCTGAGGGACGCCGCGCTCGGCTTCCTCGCCGGGATGGCTATCGCGATCGTGGCGGCCGTGCTGTTCAACCTGTCGCGTACGGTCGAGGCCGGCGTCATGCCGCTGGCGCTGCTGCTTCGCTCGATCCCGCTGGTCGCGATCGCGCCGGTGGTCATGCTGATCACCGGCCGCGCCTCGACCGCCTCGGTCGTGGTGCTCGGGATCATCGTGGTGCTCTTCCCCGCGCTGGCCGCGATCCTTTTCGGGCTCTCCCAGGCCTCGCCGCAGTCGCTCGACCTGGTCGCCGTCTACGGCGGATCGCGGCTCACCGCGATCCGGAAGGTGTCACTGCCCGGCGCGCTCCCGTCGATCTTCGCCGCCGCCCGGGTCTCGGTGCCCGGCGCCGTGACCGGTGCGCTGCTGGCCGAGTGGCTCTCGACCGGCAAGGGCATCGGCGGAAACATCCAGAAGTTCCCTGCAGCCGCCCGCTTCGACGACCTGTGGGCCGCCGTCGCCATCATCACCGTGGTCACGCTGGTGCTCTACAACCTCGTCCAGCTCCTGGAGTCGGTCGCGCTCGAGCGGATGGGGATGTCGTCCCGCTAGCGCCGAAGCGTCACTCCCGTCGACCCCGTGGGGCCGCATGTGGCCCCAACGCCCACCTAACTGAACCCCCCGCCAGCGGGGGGGTCGCCCCGGCAGGTCAGTAGTCGGTGCGGTCGCGTTTCGAGAGCCAGGCGTCGAACGGGTCGTACGCCTGCGGGATCCGGAGCTCGTCGACCTTGGTCGGCCAGTCGTGGTGCTCGTTGGCGCGGCCGGTCCCGAACAGGTTGTAGAAGGCGAGGTCGTCGAACCCGCCCTTGGCCGCGTCGTCACGGTCGGCGGCGTAGACGACGCGGTCCAGCCGCGCCCACAGCGCGGTCGCCAGGCACATCGGGCAGGGCTCGCACGAGGTGTAGAGGGTGCACCCGGCCAGCGAGAAGCTGTCGGCCTCCTTGCACGCGGAACGGATCGCGACGATCTCGGCGTGGGCGCTGGGGTCCAGGTCGCGGGTGACCCGGTTCTGGCCGGTGCCGAGCAGGATGCCGTCGCGGAGGATGATGGCCCCGAACGGGCCACCGCCGTTGTTGACGTTGCGCACGGCGAGTGCGACCGCCTGCTCCAACCACATGGCGTCAGTCATGCCGATTCCCCCTTGCACAGGCCCGAGGATCGATGTTTCCACTGTCATTCTGCCTCCGACATCACTCGACCTCGTGAAGGCGATCGTAGGTGGCGCTGATGGCCGAGACGCGGTCGCGGCCGGCGCGTCCGCGCTCGTGGAGTACGCCGTCGGCGAGCACGCTCGCCAGCGACATCGGCGCCGCCAGGGAGTCGAAGGCGAGGGCACCCTGGACCGGGCACTCCAGTGCGACGTCGGCACGGCCGAGGTGGACGGTTCCGGTCGGGTCGGCGATCACGATCACCGTGCTCCCGGAGGCCGCGGCGGCGTCGACGAACTCGCCGAAGCCCGGGGGCCGGCGCCGCAGCCCGACCGCGACCACCACCGATCCCTCGCCGAGCTCGGCCAGCTCCTCGCCGATGACCTGGCCGGGAGCGGGAGCGAGCGTGACCCGCTCGCGGGTCTGGGTGAGCTGCTGGCGCAGATGGAGCGCGACCGGGTAGGAGTTGCGCCAGCCTGCGACCATCACGTCGCTCGCTCCGGCGATGGCCTCGATCGCCTCGGCGATGCCGGCCTGCTCCACGACCCGCGCGATCGCCGCTGCCTCTCCCCCGGCGTGGGCGCTCAGGTCCGGGGCGCCCTCGACGCGCCGCGGCTCGCCGGCCGTACGCAGCCCCCGCAGGTGGTCGCGTACGTCGTCGAAGCCGTCGAATCCCAGTGACCGGAAGAGCCGGCTCATCGTCGCCTTGGACACCTCCGCGAGCGAGGCCAGCTCGGCCGCGCGGTAGGTCGCCAGGTCGTCGAGATGCTCCAGCAGCGTGTCGGCCGCCTTGCGCTCCTGGGGCGAGAGCGTCTGATAGGTCGCGGCGATCCGTCGGTCGATCCGCTGGTCCACCGGGCTCATGTGGGCACTGACGCCCAGGCGTCCGGCTCGGTCGACCCGTCGCGCTGCAGGGTCGCCTCGATGAGTCCGTAGGGACGGTCGGCGGCGAAGAAGACCTCGTTCGGGTTCTCCAGGTCGAAGGGGGAGAGGTCGACGAGGAAGTGGTGCTTGTTGGGGCAGGAGATCCTGAACTCCGCGATCCCCTCGAACGCCTCCATCACCGCCCGGCCCATCTCGTAGATGGTCTGCTGCAGCGCGAGCGAGTGCACCTCCGCGAAGGTGTCGAGCATGATCGCGCGGATCCGGTCGTAGGCCTCGTTCCAGTCCTCCGGGTGGTTCTCCCACCGCCACCACGCGGTGACCTCGGTCGCCAGGATGCGGTCGGTTGTCTCGGCGAGGGTGGTGTAGCGGTCGCGCGGGAAGCCGTGGAACTCCGAGCCGGTCGACTTGAGCACCACCAGGTCGCTGAGCCCGGACAGGACGAAGGTTCGTTCCTCGAAGCGGTTGACGGCCGCCGTACGCGTCTCCTGCCCGCGCCGGGCAAAGGAGAACTCGTTCGCCGGGATGCGGTCCCAGGAGTAGGACTCCGCCTTCATCACCGACCCGGTGACCCACGGCTGCCCTGCCCAGTGGGCGGTGAGGTCGAGCAGGAACGCCTCCGGCGAGGTGATGCCGAGCTCCTTGGCCTTCGCGTAGACCACGTTCTTCTGGGTGTCGGTGGCGTGCACGTGCACGTTGTCACCCTCGGTGAAGGCCGTCGCGAAGTCGCCCCTGAGCTGGGTGGACACGTTCAGGTCGTGGATCGTGTGCCGCGCGCCCTCCCGGTCGACCTTGACCAGGCGTACCTCCGCCTTGCCGTGCTGGTTGGGGCCAAGAGTGATCGACATCAGCTTCCTCGATAGGTCGTGTAGGAGAACGGGCTGAGCAGGAGGGCGACATGGTGGTGCTCGCCGGCGGTGACGGTGAATCCGACGCTCACCTCGGGAAAGAACGTCTCGCGATCCTGCTCGGCGAACCACGGACCGGTCGCGAAGGTCAGCGTGTGCGACCCGGGGAGCACTTCGCCCTCGAACCGCACCCGCCCGTCGGCGTCGGTGGTCGCGGTGCGCGCGCTGTCGTCGGGACTGACGAGGATCAGCTCGAGCCCGGCTGCGGGCCGGCCGAGGGCGGCATCGAGGACGTGCGTGGAGACGGTGGTCATGCCAGCAAGCCTCGCAGCCGGAGCAACGCGATCTCGGCGAGCTGGCCCTTGGTCACCGTGATTTCGGTAGCCGGGTCGTTCTTCAGCCGCTCCTCGAGGAGCGCGAGCATCTCCTCGGCGCTGCGTCCGGCCGCCCGCACCAGGTAGATCCGCCCGAACCGCTCCTCGTAGGCCGCGTTCCCCGCCCTCAGCCGCGTCTGCACCTCGGCGTCGGCCGGGTCGACCCCGGCCTGCTCACGGGCGGAGAGCGCGGCGCTCTCCCCGTCCCCAAAGTGGCGTTCCCCGATCCGGGGGTGGTCGGCCAGGGCTCCCTCGACCTCCGTGTCGGTCCAGGCCGCCGCCAGCCGCTCCGCGGCGGCCAGCAGGTCACCGACGTCCGCATAGGGCCGCCCGGCGACCAGCCCGGCCGCCCACGAGGGGATCGCGACACAGGGTGCGACGACCCTCTCCGCCTCGTCGGCGGGCAGGGCATCGAACTCGGCGAGCGTCATGGTCACCAGGGCAGCCTATGAAACGATCGTTTCGGCGTCCGCAACGCAGGTTGCCGTTGTGTAACGCCCGGGCGGCTACCTCGCGAAGCTCTGGGCCAGGGCGAGGAGGTCGCGGTCGCGGCCGGGTGCGGCGACCAGGCAGAGCCCGGCGGGCAGGTTGCCCGCGGTGCGGACCGGGATCGAGACGGCGGGGAGGCCGGCGATCCCGGCGATGCAGGTCAGGCGCATGGTGTCGTCGCGCACCCCGGCCGCCTCGGCAGCGGTCGGCGCCACCGAGGAGGCGCTGGGGTAGGCGAGGACGCGGTCGCCGACGACATCGAGGATCTCCGTACGCGCCTGCGCAAGCACCGCACGCGCCTCGGCGGCCTGCTCCCGGGTCACCGACCGGGCCATCTCGAACCGACCGCGCACGGCCTCCCCGAGGGTGTCGAGCCGGGTCTCCAGCCAGTCCCCGTGGGCCTGCCACGCCTGGTAGGCCTGCCCGATGACGAAGGCCTGACGCCACTCGTCCAGCCTGGCCACGTCCCAGGCCAGCGGCTTGGACCCGGGCAGCGCCTCGCTCACCGCGGTGGCGACGTCCTCCGTGGCGAGCCCGACCAGCGCCGGCACCAGGTGGATCTCGTCCAGCGCTGTGCCCGAGTCGGGAGATCCGGGAGCCTCCGGCAGCAGTACGTCACCCACCGCCTGCAGCAGGAACGCCGAACGTGTCATCCACCCGACGGTGTCGAAGGCCTTGGCGAGCGGGAGCAGCCCCTCGCGCGAGACGGCCCCGTGCGACGTACGGATCCCGTAGAGGCCCTGGTAGGCGGACGGGACCCGGATCGAGCCGCCGGTGTCGGTGCCGAGCCCGATCGAGGCGTGGCCGAGGGCGACCGCGGTCGCCGACCCCGATGACGAGCCACCGGGGATCCGTCCCGGAGCCTTCGGGTTCGGCGGTGCCCCGTAGTGGGCGTTGAGCCCCGAGAGGGAGTAGGCGAACTCCTCGGTGCGCGCGATCCCACGCACCGACGCCCCGGCGTCGAGCAGGGCGGCGACGGCGGCGGCGTGCGACGGTGCCACCGGCGCCTGCTCCAGCCATGCCGGGCTCCCGGCGCCGACCGCGAAGCCGGTGACCGCGAAGAGGTCCTTGACCGCGACGGTCTCTCCCGAGAGGGCGCCGTCGGCGGTGTGCGAGGAGACCAGCGGGTCACCGACGACCCGCCAGATCCGGGTGTCGAAGGCCGGTGCGGGCGCCGAGACGTGGGCCGCGGTGACCTGCCAGCCGCCGTACTCGATCCGCACCGGGTCCCGCGCCCACAGCTGCGTCTGCAGCCCGCGCCCACCGCGGTCGAGCTCCGTGACGGCCACGATCAGCGCGTGGTCCTCGTCGATCACCTGCACGTGGGTCTGCACGATGCGCCGCTTCGGTGCGCCGCCGCGCGATCCACGGAAGGCGGAGATCTGCTCGTGCCCGACGAGCAGCCCGGCGGCATCGCCACGCAACGTCGTCGGGGAGTCGGCGAAGAGGGCGTCCAGAGCGGCGACGTCGTCGGACATCAGCGCGCTCTCGTACGCCCGGAAGGCCTGCAGCAGCCCGTGCGGGACAGGCTTGAGCTCAGTCATAGGGCGAAGTCTGCCTTGCGGATCGTGGCGTGTACGCCTTTGACGACGTCGACGACCTGGGAGATCCGGAAGTCGGTGGCCGCCGAGAGATAGGCGTAGGCGTCCTCCGGAGACATTCCGAACCGCGCGCTGAGCAGGGCGATCGCGGCCCGAACGCAGTTCTGCGTGGCGACGTCGAGGGACTCGTCGAGCCCGGTGGGGATGAGAAATTCCGACGTCTCCGCCAGCGGCCCGGCGAGTTCGCCGAACCGCGCGGCGGCCTCCTCGCGAGCGACCAGGTCGAAGCGGAGCGTTGCCCGGAGCGAGGCCTCCAACGCGGTCAGCGAGACCTCGCCGTCACCCTGCGCGAAGTGCGGGTCGCCGACGTAGGCCAGCGCTCCGGCGACCTGGACGGGCAGATAGAGGGTCGCCCCGGACGTGAGCAGCCGGATGTCGATGTTGCCGCCGTGCGAGCCGGGTGGGACCGAGTGCGGCCGCTCGGACCCCGGCACGGCGACCCCCATGATCCCGAGGAACGGGTCGAGGGCGAACGACGCCGGCCCGATCACCCCGCGCCCGTCGACGACAGGCGTGAAGACGCTGTGCACCGGCTCGTCGCCGCGCGGGTACTCGCCCGGCAGCGCGCCTCGCCCGTGCCGGTTGGACACCACTCCGTAAGGCACCCGCGGGAGCGTCTCCAGCACCGTGATCGCCAGCAGGTCACCGACCTCGGCGCCCTCGACCTCGATCGGCCGCGAGACCACGTGCGGGCCGTCGACGCCGAAGGTCCGCTCATAGCCGGAGGCAGCCAGCGCGACCGCGTCGGAGAGGACCTCCTCGACCCCGTGCGCGGCGAAGAACCTCTCCGGGTTGCGCCCCTGGTCCTCGAGGATGCCCTCATGGGAGATCGTGTCCACGGTCACCGAGGTCCCCGGCGCGATGCTCAGCACGGGGGAGTCCGTCGCGCAGGGCAGCCGCCCCCACAGCACGTTGTCGACCTCGGCCGGAAGGTAGGTCGTGGAGCTGATCGGTCCGGTTCCCGGCTGCAGTGCCGTCACGGTGGGGGCAGTCATGGCCCGAACCGTATGGAACGGATGTTTCAGGCTCGTGACGAGCGGATCAGCCGGTGGCTCAGAAGACGAGCGCGACGCCGAGCAGCACCGCGATGAGCAGCAGCGCCCCGGCGAGGATGAACCCGGTGGCGAAGGCCGGCAGCGGGCGCCGCTCCCGCATCGCGCGCTCGACCCGTGCCCAACGGACCGTCGCGAGGACCGTGCACAGGATCGCGGTGAGCACCAGCAGGGCGATCACCCCGACGCGTACGCCCTCCGCCGTGGGCACCTGGAACGAGTGCAGCGCGACCGCACCGGCGAGCAGGCCGAGCACGGTGCGCGCCCAGGCCAGGAACGTACGCTCGTTGGCCAGCGTGAACCGGGGATCCGGCTCGGAGCCGTGGTCGTAGACCCAGTGCGGGTGTCGGGGGTCGGTCATGCCCCCATCGTCCACCACATCGGGTCCCGATCTAGATTATTACCCATGGGTAATAGCGAACAGGCTGAGTTCGATCGCGACATCGCGGTCCGCAGGATCGACGGCAACACCTATGCGGCCGACCTGGCCCCCGGCTGGGTGGTCGGCGGCGGGGTCAACGGCGGCTACCTGCTCGCTGTCATCGCCAACGCGCTGCGGGCGCACCTGCCGAACCACCCGGACCCGATCGTGCTGAGCGCGTTCTACGCCGGCGCGAGCACCCCGGGACCGGCGGAGGTCCGCATCGAGACCAAGCGCGACAAGGGCTCGCTGGCCATCGCGACCGCCGAGCTGTGGCAGGGCGAGGAGCTGCGGATCACCACCACGGCGACGTACGCCGACCTCGACGGTCTCCACGCCAAGAGCAGTGGCTTCGAGCGGGTCACCGCGACCGAGCCGGAGCTGCCGCCGCTCGAGGAGTGCCTCTCCTCGACCACGGCGCCCGAGGAGGTCAAGGAGTTCGTGCCGATGCTGGACCGCTACGAGCTCTGTGTGCCGAAGGACCAGTTCGTCTGGGGCGGTGCGGCGCCGAGCGGCGAGGCCGTCTTCACCGGCTGGTTCCGGCACCACGACCGCGAGCCCGACCCGCTCTCGCTGCTGCAGGTGCTCGACGCGCTCCCGCCGGTGACCTTCGGGCTCGAGCTGCCGGGCTGGGCGCCGACCCTCGAGCTCACCTGCCACATCCGCCACAAACCGGCGCCGGGCTGGCTCAAGGTCACCCACTTCTCCCGCAACCTCTCGGGCGGCATGTTCGAGGAGGACTGCGAGGTCTGGGACTCCGAGGGCAAGCTGGTCGCGCAGGCGCGTCAGCTGGCTCGGCTGCCGCGCGCCTGACGGGTCAGGTCGGACGGTCGGAGCGGGACGGTCACATCGGGGCGCAACGGTCCTTCCCGCCGTACGCGTCCCAGTGCCACGCCTCGGGCGCGTACTGCTTCAGCCCGACGCTCAGCGCGGTCTTGTTCAGGAACTGCCACACCGCGCTGGCCGGCTCCGAGGCCCGTGTCGCGCAGGTCTTGCCGCCGGTCGCGCTCGGCTGCTCGAAGTCGATGGCGATGCCGAGCTGGTGGGAGGAGTGGCCTGGCTGCGCGGTGAGCGTGTAATCGCCGGCCGGGCAGCCGCCGGTGACGTCGGTCTGGCACAGCGCCTTCTGCTTCTTCATCGTCCGGAACGAGCTGCCCGCGACCAGGTCGACCCCCTGCTTCGAAGCCTTCTTGACCAGCGCCGCCGCGGCCCCGGAGATGCGCGCGTTGACGACGGTCAGGCCGTCGGAGCCGTCGATGTAGTAGGGGTCGCCCTTGGTGCTCTCGGTGCCCGTGTTGGGTAGCCCTTCGACTGCGCAGAGCCGCACCGGGATCAGCTTGCCCTCGTCGTACCCCTCGCCCTCGCCGAGGTCCTTCGTCCCCGGCGAGCACACGAGCGCGGTCGAGTCGGCGCGGACGTCGCCGACCGGCTTCGTAGGCGCTGCCACCTGGAGAAGCTTGCCCTCGGTGGCGCCGGCGGCGCGTTGCTCGGAGGCCTCCACGGCCAGCTCGGCGAGGTGGCCGGTGACCCCGCCCACCTCCGTGTCGGCGTCGGCCTGGCCGGCGTCCGGTGCCGTCTTCGGGACGTCGTCGGGGCAGGTCGTGATCGACTCGCTCAACGGCTTCTGGGTGCCGGTCGCGACAGTGATGTTCGCGCACACGACCGTGGTGTGGTCGCGCTTGGCGTAGGTGTCCTGCCAGGTCCGGTAGCCGGCGACCGAGAAGCTGCTCCCCGCCTCGTCGGCCTGCAGCGTACGCAGCCGCAGGCCGTCGCCGTAGGCGCCCGGCTGCTCCAGCCAGGTCCCGATGTCCGCGGCGGTGACCTCCCAGCCGACGCTGCGCAGCGACGCGACCGCCACCGACAGGTCGCTGCCGACGCCGTTCAGGTCGTCGGTCGTGGTCTGCTCCCACTTGTGCGTCTGGTCGTAGAAGTCGTACGCCCCATAGCCGCCGACCCCGACCAACGCGAGCACCAGCAGCCCCGCGAGCACCTTCGGCCACCGCCGCTTCTTCGGCGGCTCGGGTCCGAACCTGCCGGGACCGAGACCCTGCGGGTACGCCGGGGGCGCCTGCCCTGCGTAGGGCTGCTCGGCGTAGGGCTGCTCGGCGTAGGGCTGCTCGGGATAGGGCTGCTCGGGATAGGGCTGTTCCGGGTAGGGCTGTTCCGGGTACGGCTGGTCGAGGTAGGGCTGACCCCGGTAGGGCCGCTGGTCCGGGTAGGGCCGCTGGCCGTAAGGCGGCTGCTCAGGCGGATAGGGCTGCTGCTGGGGCGGGTACGGCCGCTGCTCGGGGTAGCGCTGGCCGCCCGGGTGGGGCTGATGCTGTCCCGGATGGGGCCGTTGCTGGCCGGGGTGGGGCTGCTGCTGGCCCGGGTGCGGCTGTTGCGGCCGCCCCGGCTGCGGCTGCGGCCGCCCAGGCTGCCGTGGCCCGGGGAAGGGCTGCTGTCCCTGGTAGGGCGGACGAGGCTCGCCGGGGCGCCGCGGAGGCCACTGCTGATCGCTCATGATCGGGCCCCGGACGGGGGCAGGCAGGCGATGAGCAGAAGACGGCGGGGCACGGCGTTGGAGCGTACCCAAGAGACACCACTTTTCGGGTGTCTAGGGAACAATCTCACACGTGAACAGCCCCAAGACCGTAGTGGCCGCGGCGATCCTCAGCGCCGACGGCAAGCAGGTGCTGGCCGCGAGGCGCACCTCCCCGCCCGAGGCCGCCGGACGCTGGGAGCTCCCCGGAGGCAAGGTCGAGGAGGGGGAGACGCCCGAGGCGGCCCTCGTCCGGGAGATCGGCGAGGAGCTCGGCTGCCTGATCGAGGTGCTCGACTGGATGCAGGGCGAGGCGCCGATCGGCGAGAGCCACCGGCTGGTCGCCGCGACCGCCCGGGTGGTCGCGGGGGAGCCGAGGCCGCGCGAGCACGACCAGGTCCTCTGGCTGGCCGCCGAGGACCTCGACTCGGTCGACTGGCTGGAGCCCGACCGTCCGTTCCTCGACGGGCTCCGTCACGTACTCGGAGTTCCCGAAGGGTCGACCCTGCGCGGCATCTTCTTCGAGGAGGAGTACGCCCGCTCGGCGGCGGAGACCCTCGAGCGCGAGGGCTGGACGGCCCGGGTCAGCCGGGAGCGCTACCAGGGCGAGGACGACGACGAGGACCACCCGTGGTCGGTGGAGACCGACGCCCCGGAGATGGTCCTGGAGCTGCTGGTGGACGAGTACGACGGCTGGCTCGACATCCCCGAGGACGCACCGGACGACTCGATCGCCCCCGAACCCGTCGACCTCCCCGACAACCCGAAGCGGATAAAGCGCCCCGACCTAGGATCGAGCTCGTGACTTCTCAGAAGAGCTTGCTGCTCGTGCACGCCCACCCCGACGACGAGACGATCGCGACGGGAGCGACGATGGCGAGATACCTCGCCGAGGGCGCCCGCGTCACCCTGGTGACCTGCACGGCAGGGGAGATGGGCGAGATCCTGGTCCCCGGCCTGGCCCACCTCGCCGCCGATCAGGACGACGCCCTGGGCGAGCACCGCCGCGGCGAGATCGAGGACGCGATGGCGGCTCTGAAGGCGCCCGACGGTAGCCAGGTCGACCACCGCTGGCTGGGCGGATTCGGCAACTACCGCGACTCCGGGATGACCTGGAGCGAGGACCGGACCCACGCGCAGCCCGACCCTGACGCCCGCGAGAACGCCTTCTGGTACGCCGACCTCAACGAGGCCGCCGACCACCTCGTCACGATCATCCGCGAGGTGCGCCCGCAGGTGCTGGTCACCTACGACGAGTTCGGCAACTACGGCCACCCCGACCACATCCAGGCCCACCGGGTCGCGACGTACGCCGCCCATCTCGCCGCCGTGCCGACCTACAAGAAGGAGCTCGGCGAGGCCCACGAGATCGACCGGATCTTCTGGACCGCGATCGCGGAGAGCTGGATCCGCGACGGGCTCCGGGCGGCCCGGGAGGCCGGCGACGAGGACGCGCTCGGCGGGATGGACCCCGAGGGCCCGCTGCCGATGGCCACCCCCGACGTCGACATCGCCGCCGCGATCGACGGCACCGCCTACGCCGACCAGAAGGTCGCCGCGATGCGCGCCTACCCCACCCAGATGGACATGGAGCAGGGCATGTTCGCGATGACCAACAGCCTCGGCACGACCGCGTGGTCCCACGAGCACTTCCGGATCGCCAAGGGAGACGTCGACGCGACCGACCTGACCGATCTCTTCGCCGGGTTGTGAGGCTGCTCGGCGTCGGCCTGGCTCGTGGTGTGGCCGGTCTTCTCCTCGGCCTCCTCGTCGGGGTCGCGGCGGTCGCCGTCCACCCCTGGTGGTGGGGTCTGCTGCTCGCCGTGGCCGCGTCCTCGGCGATGCTGATCGTGCTGCCGCGGGGAGCCTCGAGGATCGCGTACGCCGCGGCCTGGGCGATCGTGGTCGCGCTGGCCGCGACGCCGAGGCCGACGGGCGGGTACGCCGTCGCCGGCGACCTGGCGGGATATCTGATGATCTTCTGGGCAGTGCTGATGATCGTGGTGGCCACCGCTACCGTGTCGAGGGTCGTTTCCCGGGCTGATCAGGACCTCCCCGGGAAGTGACGAACGTCCCAAGATGGGCTACGGGTTCGGCCTAGGGGGGTATAGGTCCTAGGCTCTCCCGCATGTCCACTGAGCCCGAGGCCTCCAAGGCCCCCGAGCCCGCGAAGCAAACTCACGCGGCCGGGTCCAACGCCAGCCAAGCTGGCGCGGACGATGCTGCCATCGAGACGATCATGATCCCTCAGATCGAGATCGACGCCCGTGTTGCCGAGTCCACGGGTGCCAAGCCGGTTCCGAACGATGAGCCCGACGGCGCGACCCGGGTGGTCCCTGCCGGCGACTTCGACGAGGATCTGGCCGAGGAGACCCTGCTGCGCAGCACGATGCTGCGCTCGGAGCTGCCGAAGCGCGCGGAGCTGCCCGACGAGGACAACTTCCTGTTCGTCTCGAAGAACCGGAAGTTCGCCCCGGAGCCGGACGCGGTCGACGCCGCCCCCGACCTGGCCAGCGAAGCGGCCACCGAGGTCGCGCTCGACAACCAGGTCCAGGACCCCCACGACCTCGATGACGAGCCGCTCGAGGAGACAGTCATGGGCGTCGGGCCGTTCGTCGTGAACGAGCCGGTCCCTGCCGACCACGCCTCCGACAACCACCCGGCCTACGAGCACCCCGCTTACGAGCACCCCGCCTACGAGCAGCCCGCCTACGATCAATCGGCCTACGACCACTCCGCCTTCGAGCAGCCCGACTACGCCCAGCCGGTCGCGGCTGAGCGCAAGCCGCTCGGCACCGGCACCAAGGTCGCCGCTGCGGTCGCGGGCAGCGTCGCCATCCTGGCCTTCGCCGGCTGGGCTGCTGCGTACGCCGTCGCCGGGGAGAAGATCGCCGAGGGCACCACGGTCGCGGGCGTGGACATCGGCGGCATGACGGCCGCCGAGGCGACGCCGTTGCTGGACCAGAAGTTCGCTCCGGCCCACAGCCAGCCGATCAACGTGACCGCCGGAGACAGCACGACCGAGGTCAACCCGGCCGACGCGGGCCTGAGCTTCGACGCCGAGGCGACGATCGAGAAGGCCGACGCCGTACGCAGCTGGAGCCCGGTCAAGCTGTGGAAGCACTTCACCGGCGGTGGCGAGATCGAGCCCGTCGTCAAGTCCGACGACAAGCTGATCGCCAAGGTCGCCGCCAAGGTCAACAAGCGCGCCGGCACCCCCTTCAAGGACGGCGACGTCGTCATCAAGAAGGGCAAGGTCAAGACCACCCAGCCGGTCGCGGGCGAGGGCGTCAGCGACGACGCGCTCCTGACGGCGCTCGCCGGTCAGCTGCTCGTCGAGGGCGACCGCAAGGCAGACGTACCGCTCGCGGAGCTCACCCCCGACGTCGACGAGGCCGACGTGCAGGAGGCGGTCGACAAGGTCGCCACTCCGGCCGTCTCCGGGCCGATCACGCTGAAGTTCGAGAAGACCCCGGTGGAGCTGTCTCCGAAGGAGTTCGGCGACGCGATCCGGTTCGATCCCAAGGACGGCGAGCTGCAGGCCTCGGTCGCGCCCAGCAAGCTCAAGAAGGTGCTCAAGAAGGCCCTCGCCGACGACGCCGCCAAGCCGGTCGACGCGACCATCAAGATGGTCAACGGCGCCCCGAAGGTCATCCCCGCCAAGCCGGGTGTCACCTTCAACCAGAAGGACCTGGAGGCGGTCTTCCTCGACGTCGTCACCGCGCCCCAGGGCGAGCGCACCGTCGAGGTGAAGTCGAAGGTCGCCAAGCCCAAGGTCACCACCGAGGAGGCCAAGGCCTGGGGTGTGAAGGAGAAGGTCTCCACCTTCACCACCAACTTCCCCTACGCCGAATACCGCAACGTCAACATCGGCCGCGCCGCCGAGCTGGTCAACGGCACCGTGCTCGCGCCGGGGGACACCTTCTCGATGAACGGCATCGTCGGGGAGCGTACGGCCGCCAACGGGTTCACCAAGGGCTGGATGATCCAGAACGGCGTCTTCCGGGAGGACTACGGCGGCGGTGTCTCGCAGATGGCGACGACGACGTTCAACGCGATGTTCTTCGCGGGTCTCCAGGACGTCGAGCACAAGGCGCACTCGCTCTACATCGACCGCTATCCGATCGGTCGGGAGGCGACGGTCGCCTGGCCCTCGCTGGACCTGAAGTTCAAGAACAACACCAAGTACGGCGTCCTCATCCGCTCCTGGGTCAACCCCGCCAGCGGCAGCAGCCAGGGTTCGGTGACCGTCGAGATGTGGTCCACCAAGATCTGGGACATCAAGACCCGCACCGGTGAGCGCTACGACTTCAAGTCGCCGGGCAAGCAGAAGATCACCGACGGCAACTGCGAGAACACCGTCGGCGCCCAGGGCTTCTCGATCAACGTCTGGCGCGACTTCTACAACGCCGGATCGGGCTCGAAGGCCAACACCGAGACCTTCAAGACCACCTATATCCCGCAGGACGAGGTCGAGTGCACCGACGAGTCGGAGAAGCCGCCGCCGCCCGCCGACCCCAACTGAGCCGAGTCGGCCGGTTCTGACACCATCCCTCGCCGAGGCGGGGCGTCAGGCCGCGCCGACGCGGCGAGGGCGGCCGTGACGCGGCGCAC
>NZ_JBHWLY010000044.1:0-48256 GCF_042730435.1 Nocardioides sp. NPDC059952
AAACATAGACGCTTCTTTTCTCGATCTGGCCCGGAGTCCAGGACCGCCGAAGGCGGCCGGCGAAGCCGGCGCCCGCAGGGCGTCCTTGACGCCGGACCAGATCGAGAACACCCTCCCGGAAGGGTCGGCGGCCCACGGTCCCCCGAGAACCAGTCTCCAACCGATGTCCATCAGGGGATCGCGGCAACCTTGCCGGGAGCAGACCAGACACCGGAAGCGACCGTGTTGGTCTCGACACGCTCGCTGGCGCTCGCGGCTCGACCAGCGGCGCAGGCGGTCTTGTCGACGAGACAGATACGCCGATTCGGCGAGACTCTCGGGAACCTAGCGGCTACGACGATTGGCAACTTGATCAGGCAAGGTGTCGTTCTAGAGAAGCGCCCCATGATGCAGGTAGAGCGACGGCGGAGCCATGCCGCGTACGCCCAGAAGACCCTCGGCGCCGATCGCCAGCCGGGCAGCCAGGCCGACGTCGACGGCCCACTGGTTGGCGCCGGTGACATGGCCCACCGTGGCCGGGCCAGTGGTGCGAGCGAGGCACTCCCACATCAGCCGGATAGCCGTCGACTCGTCGAGCGCGGCGAGCAGGATGGGACCGCTGAGCTCGGTGTAGGCGTACCCTCGCCCGGCGGTGTCGACGACAAGGGTTCCCGCGGCGCTGAGCGCCGCATGATCGCGCCCGTGACCGGCGCCGCGGACCTTGCGGTCGATGTCGTCGACGAGATCGAGGTCGGATGCGGTTCCTTCGCGGACGCCGTCGACGGCAACCAGCAGCGAGCGGTCGATGGTTCCGTGGAGCATGAGCTGGGGATGGAGGTCGAAGCCGGCCAGCCGATAGCGCCGCAGCGCCTTGGGGTCGTCGCTGGCCGACAGCATCCAGCGCGGGCACCCGGAGCCGTACGTCATCGCAGCATCCAGCAGCCGCTTGCCGAGCCCGAGGCCTTGGAGCCCGGGGCGGACGGCGAAGGTGGACAGGATCCACAGGACGTCGTCGCGCCGGATCGAGGCGGCGAAACCGGCCAGCCCTTCGGAGTCGTACGCCACGAAGCAGCCCTCCGCGTCGGTGGCCAGGAACTTCGTGGTCCGAGCGATCCAGCTCGCCACCCGGGCCTCGGAACGCCGCTGCGCGGGTGGGTCCGAGGCCCGGCGCGACTGGACCGCGGCCTCGTAGAAGGCGTCGTCGCTGAGCTGCTGAGCCAGCGGCACGTCCTCGGGGTCCATCGGCCGGATCTCCATGGCCGGTGAACGTATCTCAGGCGCGCAGGGGCCGGACGGCCTCCCAGGCAGGGTCGGTGTCGACCCGGGTGACGACGTCGCCGTGGACCCAGCCGTCGACCGTCTCCTCGAGTCGTTGCGGGGCTGAGGTGGTGGGGTCGACGTAGGCGTGCAGAAGGCGTACGCCGTTGGTGGTCTCGTGCGCCACGACACGGCCGTCGGGGCCGAGGGTCGAGGCGAGCCGGTCCTCGAGCTGGTCGAGCTCGAGCAGAGCGTCGGGGGAGGGGAGACCCCGCTCGGCGAAGCCGACATAGGGGACCATCACGCCGACATGATGGGTCAGGTTGGGTGCGGTGACCGGGTGCAGGGGCACGACCGCGCTCGCGATCACCGGTCCCTGCGGGCTCTCCGCGTGGAGCAGCACCCAGGCCGGGTTGCCGTCGGGGTCGACGTACTCCGTGCGGAGGTTGCCTACGGCGACGCGCAGCCCGTCGAGGCCGAAGCCGTCGCGGGGGCGGGCGGCGGTCGTCTCGACCTCGCCGATCCACAGCTCCGTGCTGGACTCGCCCAGCGCCGTGTCGAGGGCGTGGAAGGCGACCTGGAGGCGAGCGTCGTCGGTGAGGTCGGGAAAGGCCGGGTGGAAGAGGGTGAGGTCGAAGTGGGCGCCGTTCTGCCGGGCAGCGACCAGCACGTCGGCCAGCCGGATCGCGTCGCCGCCAGGGGTGGTGAGCACCGCCTCGACCGGATCGTCGACGGGCGGGCGCTGGTCGCTGAACTCCCAGGCCGAGACGTCGTCGGGCTCGGGGGCGGCGAGCAGCCAGCGGCGGGCCAGCGCACGATGGTCCGGGTTGCCGCCCGCGGAGACGACCAGCAGTCGGCCGCCCAACGGCCCGGGCCCGACCTCCCAGCTCAGGCCCGCCTCGATCGCGTCGATCCGCCTGGCCAGCAGTGCGACGAGAGCCTTCTGGTCGTCGGCGTCGAGCGCCGCGCCGCAGGCCAGAGCGCCCTTCTGGGCCCACCAGCTCCAGAAGCCGTTGATCCGCCTGGTCTCTGAGTCGCTGGCCCCGCGCCGCCCGAAGATCCGCACGAAACGACCTTAACGCGACGCATGCGGAATGTTTGCGACACCGAGAACCTCAGGTGGAACGTCCGATGCTTCCGTGCGCGGGTAGGTTTCGGCCATGCGAGTGCTGATCGCCCCCGACAAGTACGCAGGCACCCTCACCGCCTCCCAGGCGGCTGCCGCGATCGCGGAGGGCTGGCGGCGTACGGCGCCCGGGGATGAAGTCGTTCTGGCGCCGATGTCCGACGGCGGGCCCGGGTTTATCGACGTTCTCTACGAGACGCTCGGGGGAGAGATCGCAACATCATACGTGCGCGGCCCGTTGGAGGAGATGGTCATTGCGCGGTGGCTGCTTGTCGATGACACGGCCTACATCGAGTGTGCCGAGGCGGCCGGGCTCCACCTGGCCGACGGCACTGACGCCGCCATGGCCGCGCGGGCGAGCTCTGCCGGCGTTGGCGACCTGATCTTTTGCGCGTGCGAGGCTGGAGTGTCAAAGATCGTGGTCGGGCTCGGCGGTTCGGCGACTAGCGATGGGGGAGCAGGGCTGCTGGCGGCGCTCGGGGCAACCGCTGATCGGCCGCTCGACCAAGGAGTCGCTGGGATCGAGGGGGTCACGTCCGTCACCCTTCATGATCGTCGTCCACCAGCGGAGATCGTGATCGCGTCAGACGTCGACAACCCGCTGACCGGGCTCTTTGGTGCGATCAAGGTGTTTGGGGCCCAGAAGGGTCTCGCCGAGGAGGAGATGCCGCGTTGGGACGGAGTGCTCCAGGACTTCGCCGCCGCGACCTCCCGTGCGATCGCGACCGAGAAGGGCGCCGGTGCCGCGGGTGGGATGGGGTTCGCGCTGCTGCTTCTCGGCGGCACTCGGCGATCCGGGTTCGACGTCGTCGCCGGGTCCAACGGACTGCGTGAGCAGGCAGCACGCGCCGACCTGGTGATCACCGGCGAAGGCTCCTTCGACCCGTCCAGCACCGCCGGCAAGGTCCCGATCGGCGTGGCGAAGGCCGCGGTCGACGCGCTGCGCCCCTGCATCGTGCTGGCAGGCAAGGTCAGCATGAGCGGGCGGGAGATGCGTACGCTCGGCATCGACGCCGCCTACTCCCTGGTCGACAGCGTCGGCGAGGACCAGGCGCTCGGCCAGGCGTACGACTCCCTGGTCCAGGTCGCGGCCAGGGTGGCCAGGACCTGGTCCGTCGACCATCGGGAATAACCGAGGATGTGCGACGATTGACCTTGAGACACACCCGCACCCACGCACAGGGAGCCCAGCTACATGACCGAGCAGACGACCGAACGCCGCGCCGACTCCATCAACCTGAGCGACGTCGCCGCCGGGAAGGTGAAGAGCCTCCTGGAGCAGGAGGGTCGCGACGACCTGAGCCTGCGCATCTCCGTGCAGCCCGGTGGCTGCTCCGGCCTGCGCTACCAGCTCTTCTTCGACGAGCGCACCCTCGATGGTGACGTCGTCACCGACTTCGACGGCGTCTCCGTCGTCGTCGACCGGATGAGCGTCCCCTACCTCAACGGCGCCATGATCGACTTCGTGGACAGCATCGAGAAGCAGGGGTTCACCATCGACAACCCCAACGCCACCGGCTCCTGCGCCTGTGGTGACTCGTTCCACTGAGTCTCAGCACGTCAGCAGCCCCTGCCCGGTAGGCAGGGGCTGCTGGTATTTGGTGGCCCCTCGTTGCGGGGCCGAGACCGATCAGGTCAGGGCGAGGTCGTCGGCGACATGGCCGCAGGCCTCGAGCATGGCGGTGTGACCCGGCTCCCGGGCCTGCATCCGCACGGCCGGAGCCGGGCGGGCCGTATCGCGCACCCGTGGCGCGGGCAGGCGCAGCGCGCTGTCGGCGGCGGCACAGTCGGCGCAGAGCTGCGCTGGGCTGTCGAGGTCGTCGTACGGAACGCGGATGTCGGTCATGCAAACGACGGTAAGCACTACCAACGGGTAGCAGAAGGCGGACTCAACGGTAATATTTCATCTCCCGTCCACGGCCGAGCCTTAACATCGCCCGAGGTCTCGCCGGTAGGGTTCCGCGCATGTCCGGTTCACTCCTGATCGCAGGCTCCATCGCCACTGACCACCTGATGAGCTTCGGTGGAAAGTTCGCCGATTCGCTGGTCGCCGACCAGCTCGACAAGCTCTCGGTGAGCTTCCTGGTCAACGACCTCGAGATCCGCCGCGGTGGCGTCGGCGCCAACATCTCCTTCGGCCTGGCCAACCTCGGTCTGGCGCCGGTGCTCGTGGGCGCGGTCGGCGAGGACTTCGCCGACTACCGTTCCTGGCTCGAGCGTCACGGCGTCAACTGCGACCACCTGCACGTCTCCGAGACGCTGCACACCGCCCGGTTCGTGTGCACCACCGACACCGCGATGGCGCAGTTCGCGAGCTTCTACCCGGGCGCGATGGCCGAGGCGCGCGAGATCGAGCTCGGCCCGATCGCGGACAAGGTCGGCGAGCCGTCGTTCGTGCTGATCGCGCCGGACGATCCCGACGCGATGAAGCGTCACACCCAGGAGGCGCGTCAGCGCGGCTACACCTTCATCTCCGACCCGAGCCAGCAGCTCGCGTTCGGCGACGGTGAGCTCATCCGCGAGCTCGTCGACGGCGCCGCCTACCTGTTCACCAACGAGTACGAGTCCCACGTCCTCCAGCAGAAGACCGGCTGGTCCGCCGACGAGGTCCTGGCCCGCGTCGGCACCCAGGTCACCACCCTGGGCAAGGACGGCGTACGCATCCAGCGCAAGGATGGGGACTCGATCGAGCTGCCGGCCGCGAAGAACGTCGACGCGGTCGAGCCCACCGGGGTCGGCGACGCCTTCCGGGCCGGATTCCTGGCCGCGCTGGCCTGGGACTGCGAGCTGGAGCAGGCCGCCGAGGTCGGCTGCGTCCTGGCCGCCTACTGCGTCGAGACCGTCGGCCCGCAGGAGTACTCCTTCACCGCCGAGGAGTTCGTGGCCCGGGTCCGTGAGTCCTACGGCGATACCGCCGCCGACCAGATCGCACCGCACATCAAGAACTGATCCGTTCAGCTCAGACGGCGTATCCGATAGACGGGTACGCCGTCTTCTGCTTCCACCTCGCCGACGAACTCCTGCCCGCGCATGCGGGCCCAGGCGGGTACGTCGTGATGGGCTGCCACGTCGTCGGCCGCGACGGCGATGACCTCGCCGACCTCGACGTCGCCGAGGTGGCGGCCGAGCTCGATGATCGGTCGCGGGCAGGCTTGGCCGCGGCAGTCGAGGGTGACGATGGGCGCGCTCATAGCCCGGCCTCGGCGCGCAGGTCCTTCACGATCCCGGGCAGTGCGTCGAGCACGCGCTCCACATCCTCTCGCGTCGTGTCGCGGGTCAGCGACAGCCGAACGTTACCGTGTGTCAGCGCTCCCATGGCAGCAAGAACGCGAGAAGGTTCGCGGGTATCGGACGTGCAGGCCGAGCCGCTGGCGACACCGGCGCCGATGCGGTCCAGCGCGGTCACCAACGCCTCGCCGTCGACGTACAGCGCCGAGAACGTCACCAGGTGGGGGAGCCGGTCCTCGGCAGGGCCGGCGACGTCCACGTCGGGGATCTCGGCCCTGACCCGTTCCCTCACCAGCGCGACGAGCTCGTGCTGGCGGGCGTTGACCTCCTCGCGCTCGGCGACGACCGCCTGGAGCGCTGCCGCGGCCGCCAGCGCCCCGGGGATGTTCGTGAACCCCTGATCCGTACGCGACCACTCATCGCCCGGGAACGGCCAGCACCACCGGGCGGATCGGCGCACGACCAGCACTCCGACGCCACCGGGGCCGCCCCACTTGCGGGCGGAGCCGGCGATCGCGTCCCCGACCGAGGGCAGCGGCAGCCGTCCCATGGCCGCGCCGGCGTCGACGAAGAGGGACGCCGGGCCGGCGGCGGAGGCGACCTCGTCGAGGGGCTGGAGCGTGCCGACCTCGTGGTTGGCCTGCTGGACGGCGACCACATCGACGTCTCCGGTCTGCACCGCCTCCCGCACCGCGTCCACCTCGACTCGTGCCTCGCCGTCGACGGTCAGCTCCGTGACGGGGGAGCGCTGCGACCAACGTGCGGCGTCGATGACCGCCTGGTGCTCGACGGCACTGTGACCGATGCCACGTGATCCGAGCCCCAGCAGGCCCGCGTGCACGGCGGAGGTGCCCGACGATGTGAAAAGCACCTCATCGCGACGTACCCCCAGTGCCTCGGCGACGACCTCGCGGGCGTTCGAGAGCAGAAGCCCGGCGCTACGGGCCGGCCGGTGGAGGCGGCGAGGGTCGGCGTACCCCTGCTCTGCCGCGGCGAGCAGCACTTCTCGTGCGGCGGGATGGAGCGGTTCGGCCGAGGCGGCGTCGAGGTAGGTGAAGCGGTCGGTCACAGAACCCAACGGTAGCCATACGCGACATGAGGAACCCCTGAAGATGAATCCGGAGTCGCTCGCGGTAGTCTGCCGACATCTGAGTGTTCGCATGAGAGAGAGGCTCGTAGTGGGTCTGCACTTGCCAGGGGCCGGATCGACTCCGTCCCACGCCCGCGCCCGACGTGGTGCGCTGGTGGCGACGCTGACGGCCGGCGCCCTCCTGCTGAGTGGCTGTTCGGACGAGGCGGCGCGCTTCGGCTTCCCCGAGCCACGTTCTGAGCAGGGGGAGCACAACCTCGCCCTGTGGCAGGGCGCGTGGATCGCCGCGTTGATCACGGGTGTCCTGACCTGGGGGCTCATCTTCTGGGCGATCTGGCGCTACCGGCGCCGCAGTGACGCCGACGTCCCGGTCCAGACGCGTTACAACCTGCCGTTGGAGATCTTCTACACGATCGCCCCGGTCCTGATGGTGATCGTGTTCTTCGACCACACCGTCAAGGTCCAGAACGAGATGCTGGACAACGGCAACCCGACCAACGTGATCGAGGTGACCGGCCAGCAGTGGCAGTGGACCTTCAACCACGGCATCGGTGAGCCCGACCTCGCTGCCGATGACAACCTCGTCGACGACGAGTTCGCCTACGACAGCTACGGCTACGTCGTGGGCACCGGCTCGCACATCCCGACGCTGGTCCTCCCGGAGAAGACCACCACGCGGTTCAACCTGCGTTCGGCCGACGTCATCCACAACTTCGGCGTTCCGGAGTTCGGCATGAAGATGGACGTCGTCCCGGGTCGGGTGAACCACTACTCGATCACCACGAAGGAGGCCACGGCCACCTTCGACGCCAACGCGGAGGACCTCATCGATGGCACCACCTTCCGTGGCGCCTGCTACGAGCTCTGCGGCGTCTACCACGCCCGGATGATCTTCAAGGTCGCGATCCTCTCCGAGAGCGACTACAAGTCCTACGTCGACACGCTGGCGCAGAACGGCTTCGAGGCCGATCGCCCGCTGCTCGGTGGTGGCAAGTCCACCCGCCCCGCCGACGACGTCGCCGCTCACAACGAGGAGGAGGGCGAGTGACCGCCACCGCTGCACCCCCGGTCGCAGGCGGCCGCAAGCCGCTCGGCAAGCAGATCTACCAGCTGCTGACCACCACCGATCACAAGCTGATCGGCAAGATGTACCTGGTCACGTCGTTCGTCTGGTTCCTGATCGGCGGCCTGATGGCGCTGCTGATGCGTTCGGAGCTGGCGTTCCCCGGACAGCAGGTCGTCAACGACGAGCTGTTCAACCAGCTGTTCACGATGCACGGCACGATCATGCTGCTGCTCTTCGCGACGCCGCTGTTCTTCGGTTTCTCCAACGTCATCATGCCGCTGCAGATCGGCGCTCCTGACGTCGCCTTCCCGCGACTCAACATGTTCAGCTACTGGCTCTACCTCTTCGGTGGTCTGATCGCGGCCAGCGGCTTCTTCACCCCGACCGGCGCGGCCGACTTCGGCTGGTTCGCCTACACGCCGCTCTCCAGCGCGCAGTACTCGCCGGGCGTCGGCGGCGACCTGTGGATCATGGGCCTCTACATGGCCGGTCTGGGCACCATCCTCGGCTCGGTCAACTTCATCACCACGATCATCTGCATGCGGGCGCCGGGCATGACCATGTTCCGGATGCCGATCTTCACCTGGAACACCCTGATCACCGCGCTGCTCGCGCTGATCGCGTTCCCGATCCTGGCCGCCGCGCTGCTGATGCTCGAGTCCGACCGCCAGTTCGGTTCCCACGTCTTCGACGCCGCCCATGGTGGCCCGATCCTGTGGCAGCACCTGTTCTGGTTCTTCGGTCACCCCGAGGTCTACATCATCGCGCTGCCGTTCTTCGGCATCATCTCCGAGATCCTCCCGGTCTTCAGCCGCAAGCCGATCTTCGGCTACATCGGCCTGGTCGCCGCGACCCTCGGCATCGCGATCCTCTCGGTGGCGGTGTGGGCGCACCACATGTTCGTCACCGGCGCGGTCAACCTGCCGTTCTTCTCCGGCATGACCTTCCTGATCGCGGTGCCGACAGGCGTGAAGTTCTTCAACTGGATCGGCACGATGTGGGGCGGATCGGTCAGTTTCGACACCCCGATGCTCTGGTCGATCGGCTTCCTGACGACCTTCCTCTTCGGTGGTCTGACCGGCATCATCCTGGCGAGCCCGCCGCTCGACTTCCAGGTCTCCGACTCCTACTTCGTGGTCGCGCACTTCCACTACGTGGTCTTCGGGACCGTCGTGTTCGCGATGTTCGCCGGCTTCTACTTCTGGTGGCCGAAGATGACCGGCCGGATGCTCGACGAGCGCCTCGGCAAGGTCCACTTCTGGCTGCTGTTCGTCGGCTTCCACGCGACCTTCCTGGTCCAGCACTGGCTCGGTGTCGAGGGTATGCAGCGACGCATCGCCGACTACCTGCCCAGCGACGGGTTCACCTTCCTGAACCAGTTCTCGACGGTGGGCGCGTTCCTGCTGAGCCTGTCGATGCTGCCCTTCTTCTACAACCTCTACGTCTCCCGCAACGCTCCCAAGGTCGAGGTGGATGACCCCTGGGGTTGGGGCCGTTCGCTGGAGTGGGCCACCGCCTGCCCGGCGCCGCGCCACAACTTCGTCTCCATCCCGAGGATCCGTTCGGAGTCCCCGGCCTTCGACCTCCACCACCCGGAGATCGCCGCGCTGGAGAACGATGAGGACGACCTCGCCTCCACCAGCTCCAACAAGGAAGGCTGACCCCGATGAAGTCTGAAGCCTGGATCTTCGTGGTCTGCACCGTGTTCATGGTGCTGGTCACGCCGGCCTACTGGTTCATCACCGCGGCCTCCGAGGAGGGCGGCGACTGGACCGGCACCTCGGCGCTGGTGATGTGCACGCTGCTGTTCACGATGATCACCATCTACCTCGGCTTCCACGCCATCAAGATGGACCCGCGTCCCGAGGACCGCGAGGACGGCGAAATCGCCGAGGGCGCCGGGGAGTACGGCTTCTTCCCGCCGTTCTCCTGGTGGCCGCTGTGGGCCGCGCTCACCTTCGGCCTGGTCGTTCTCGCCGTCGCGATGGCCGCCTGGTGGCTGGTCATCATCGCCGCCGTGCTCGGCATGCTGGCCACCGCCGGCTGGAACTTCGAGTACTACCGAGGCGAGTTCAAGCACTGAGCAGATGAACGCCAGCGGGGCCCGATCCAACCCGGATCGGGCCCTGTTCGCATTCTTGGGCAGCTCTTGGTGATGCCCGGTAGGGTTATCGCGCCCACGCCCCGGTTCGGGGCGCGGAGGTAAAATGAATCAGGTCTGGAGCAGCCTCACCGTGTCAACGCAGTCACCGTTTCACCGTTCGTCCCTGCTCGCCCGCCGCCGGGTGCTGTTGACCACGGCAGCAGCGGCCCTCGCGCCGGTGCTGGCCGCGTGCGGGGCGGACTCGGCCTCGAAGGAGCCCAAGAAGCCGGCCGAGCCGACGGTGCAGATCACGCCCAACATCGAGAACGACGCCACCGGCGTCGCGGTGGACAAGGTCGTCAAGGTCGATGTGGCCAAGGGGCGTCTCGACGAGGTCATGCTGACCGGTGCCAAGGGCACCAAGGTGCGGGGCACGATGACCGAGGACGGGCTCAGCTGGAGCGCGGGGGAGGTGCTCGAGCCGACCGCCTCCTACATCCTGGCGGTCACCGCCACCGGTGACGACGGGCTGGAGCAGACGAGCGAGATCAAGTTCTCGACCGAGGATCTCGGCCTGGACCGCCAGACCTTCCCGTCGATCGCGCCGCTCGACGGCGAGACGGTCGGTGTGGGGATGCCGATCATCGTGACGTACGACCTGCCGGTGAAGAACAAGGCCGCCTTCGAGAAGAAGATGATCGTCGAGTCGACCCCGAAGCAGGAGGGGTCCTGGTACTGGGTCAGCGACAAGGAAGTGCACTACCGCCCGCGCGAATACTGGCAGGCCAACTCCACGATCAACGTGAAGCTCAACATCAACTCGGTTCCTGCCGGTGGCGGGATCTTCGGTCAGAAGGACCGTGAGATCACGTTCAAGACCGGTGACGCGCACATCTACCGGGCCAACGCGCAGACCCACCAGATGGAAGTCATCAAGAACGGGCAGAAGATCAGGACCATCCCGATCACGACCGGCAAGGAAGGGTTCATCACCCGCAGCGGCGTGAAGGTGATCATCGAGAAGTTCAAGCGTAAGACCATGAACTCCGAGACCATCGGGATCAACCAGGGCGACCGGGAGTACTACAACATGGAGGGCGTGAAGTGGGCCATGCGGCTGACGTTCTCCGGAGAGTTCATCCACGGCGCGCCGTGGTCGGTCCCGCAGCAGGGCAATGCCAACGTCTCCCACGGCTGCACCGGGATGAGCGACGAGAACGCCAAGTTCCTCTACGACATGACCCGCCGTGGTGACGTCGTCGAGACTGTCGGCACCAACCGGGAGATGACCTTCAGCAACGGCTGGGGCGACTGGAACACCTCCTACGACGAGTACCGGGCGGGGTCTGCCCTCGCCTGATCGCGGCACGCCGTCGCCCCGGCGTGAGTCTGATCGACCGGTGTGAGTCGTTATTCTGCACTGCAGTAAATAACGTGTGACATCGAGCGGTTCGCGCTTGCCCTCAGAAGCCGCATTACCTACGTTCCGAAGAACACGTAATCGCGTTGCGCGACGCCGACCCCCGACGGCCCCGCGCTCTGGAAGGTGGGCTCGTTTTGCCTCGGCCGGTGCTGGTTCTCGACCTGGACGGCACGGTGTGTCTCGGAGACACGCCTGTGCTCCTGTACGCCGAGAGGGTGGCCGCCTTCACGGCGGCCCCTGAGGCGCTCCTGGAGGCCACTGAGGCCTTCTTGGGGCAGAGGCTTCCCGAGACCGCCCCCCAGACGCTCACAGGGGCTCAGGACGGCTACGAGGCGGTCAAGATCATGGGCCTGACCGCCGGGGCCTCCGAGGAGCAGTTGAGCGCCGCGTACGTCTCGAGCCGGGCGGCGATCAGCGAGCACCCGGGTGACATCCGCACGCCGGAGGGACTGGTCGATCTGCTCGGCGGGATCGACGCGCACCGGGTGGTCCTGACCAACTCGCCCGGCGGCAGCGGCCTGGACGCGATCCTGGAGCACCTCGGCGTACGCGACGTGGTCGACGAGGTGCTCGCCGACGCGCTCAAGCCGACGCGGATGATCCAGCACCTCGACGCCCTTCTCGGCGCCGCGGGGGCGGCCGCGGCACCTGAACGTTTGATGTCGGTGGGCGACATCTGGCGCAATGACCTTGCCCCCGCCGTCGAGCGTGGTTGTGTTGCTGCATACGTTGACGCCTTCGACCGCAGGCAGGGACCGGCCCATGTTCGTGCAGGATCGTTCGTGGACCTGTACCCCGCGGCCTCGGACTGGTCGAATGACCCGTCATCCTTCATAGCAGCTCACCCCCTCAAGGAGTCTGTCCAATGTTGAGAACCCCCCGGTTGCTGGCGGTCGGTGCCGCCGCATCGCTCGCCCTCTCGCTCGCCGCCTGCGGCGAGGACAGCACTGCGCCCGCGGAGGACCCCGAGGAGATCGTGCTGTCGTTGGTGCCCTCCGGCGACGTCGACTCGATCACGGAGAGCGCGAAGGGCCTGGAGTCGTTCCTCAGCGACAAGATCGGGATCCCCGTACGCGCTGAGGTGACCGAGAGCTATGCCGCCGCGATCGTGGCGATGAAGGCCGACCAGGCCCAGGTCGCGATGCTCGGCCCGATCGGCATGGTCCAGGCCGAGGACCAGGCCCGTGCGGTGCCGGTCCTGCAGTCGGTGCGCTTCGGCTCCGGGACCTACCACACCCAGTGGTTCACCAATGACCCCGAGACCTACTGCGCCGACGAGGTGAAGGTGGTCGAGGGCTTGAAGTACTGCAACGGCACCGACGCCGCCGAGACCGGTCCCGCCGGCGAGGAGGCGATCGCCAAGATCAAGCCCGGCACCTCCATCGCCTTCGTCGACCAGGGGTCGGCCGCCGGCTATTACTACCCGGCCACGCAGTGGGGTCAGGTGACCGGTGGCGACGCGCTGGTCGACCTCGACGCCCAGTTCGCCGGCGACCACGACGCCGCGGTCCTGGCCGTGGCGCGCGGCGACTACCCGGTCGGGGTGAGCTTCGACGACGCCCGCGAGGAGGTCGCGGCCGACGAGCCCAAGGTCGCCTCCGACGTGGTCGTGTTCGCCTACTCCGCCGAGATCCCCAACGACGGCATCGTCGTCGCCGGTGGTCTCTCCAAGGAGCTGCGTACGAAGGTCACCGACGCGTTCACCGCGATGGCGAAGGACCCCAAGGGGCTCAAGACGTTGGCGGCGGTCTACGACATCGAAGGCCTGACACCGGTCGACGCCGAGGCGCTGAAGAAGGCGAAGGCCGTGGAGGAGAACTTCGGCGGGTGAGCATCGTCTTCGACGACGTCTCGGTCGTCTACCCGAACGGCACCCGCGGCCTGGACAAGGTCTCCCTGACCATCCCGGCGGGGGAGTTCGTCGTGGTCGTCGGGCTCTCCGGGGCCGGGAAGTCGACGCTCATCCGCACGATCAACGGCCTGGTGCCGGTCACCTCGGGATCGCTGTCGGTGGGCGGGACCGAGGTGGCCACGGCGCGCGGGCGTCGGCTGCGGCGGCTGCGCGCCGAGATCGGGATGATCTTCCAGGGGTTCAACCTGGTGACCCGCCGCTCGGTGATGGGCAACGTGCTCACCGGCCGGCTGCACGCCCAGTCGCCGCTGCGGTCGGCGTTCGGCGTGCACACCCGGGCCGACAAGGAGATCGCCTTCGAGGCGCTGGAGCGCGTCGGCATCGTCGAGAAGGCGTGGGTACGCGCCTCCCAGCTCTCCGGCGGTCAGCAGCAACGGGTCGCGATCGCCCGTGCGCTGGCGCAGCAGCCGTCGGTGGTGCTCGCCGACGAGCCGGTCGCCTCCCTGGATCCGCCCACGGCCAACCTGGTGATGCGTGACCTGCAACGGATCAACCGCGATCTCGGTATCACCACTGTGGTCAACCTGCACTTCCTCGATCTGGCGCGGCGCTACGCCGACCGGATCATCGGCATGCGCGCGGGTGAGGTGGTCTTCGACGGCACCGCCGCCGAGGCCGACGACGCCGTCTTCGAGAAGATCTACGGCCGCTCGCTGACCGCCGAGGACGTCTCTGCATGAGTCAGGCCACACTCGACCGGCCAGGCGGCTCGCCGAAGCAGGTACGTCCTGCGCAGCCGCCGCCGAGCCCGCTGCTCATCGGGGGCATTCTCGGCGCAGTCGCGGTGACCGTGGTGGCCGGTTGGGCGATCGACTTCTCGCTCGCGCCCGTCATCGAGCAGTGGCCGATGCTGACGATGATCCTCGAGGAGGTCGTGCACCCCGAGTGGGCCGAGATCACCGACCCGTCCTCGCGGCTGTGGATCGCGCTGAAGGAGACCGCGGCCATCGCGGTCATCGCGACCTTCGTCGGCTCTCTGATCGCCCTCGGCGTGGCTCTGCTGGGCTCCGAGGTCAGTGCGCCGCCCGCGGTCTTCCGGGTCACCAAGTCGGTGATGTCGATGATCCGGTCGCTGCCCGACATGGCCTACGCGCTGGTCTTCGTCGCCGTCGTCACCGGCCCGCTCCCGGGGATCCTGGCGCTGACCATCTTCAACATCGGCATCGTCGCCAAGCTCACCGCGGAGAGCATCGACGCCGTCGATCCCGGGCCCCTGGAGGCGCTCGACGCCGCCGGGGCGACCCGCTGGCAGCGTGCCCGGGTGGCGATCGTGCCTGCCGTGCTGCCCAACTACGCCTCGTACGTCCTCTATGTCTTCGAGCTCAACATCCGCGCCTCCGTGGTGCTGGGCGCGGTCGGGGCCGGCGGGGTCGGGCAGCTGATCATGCTCTACTTCAACCGGGCCGACTATGCCCGGCTGGCGGCGGTCGTGATCGTCATCTTCGTGGTGGTCATCGCGATCGACCTGCTCTCCCAGTTCCTGCGCCGGAGGCTGGTATGACCTCGGCGACCGCGACCATACGGCCGAAGTCGCCGCCGAAGTGGCCCTATACCGTGGCCGGGCTGGCGCTGATCGGCATCGTGCTGGTGGCCGGATGGTCGCTGGACGATGCCAAGTGGCAGCGGCTGCCGCAGTTCCCCGGCGAGATCCTGCAGTACGCCGGCCAGATGCTCGACGGCGTGCTCGCCTGGCCGGGAGCGCATCCCGAGGGCCAGTCCGACCCGGATCTCACCTATGGGGACTGGTGGCTGCAGGCGCTGAAGCTGATGGGGGAGTCGGTGGCGCTCGCCTGGATCGGCACCTGTGTGGGCGCGCTGTTCTCGTTCCCGCTGGCGTTCCTGGCCGCCTCCACCACCGCGCCGATGGTCCTGCGCGTGCCGGTGCGACTCTTCTTCAACGCCATCCGCGCGGTCCCGGAGATCCTGCTCGCGGTGATCGTGATGCTGCCGCTGTTCGGGCTCAACCCGATGGCCGGAGCGATGGCGATCGGCATCCACTCGATCGGCTCGCTCGGCAAGCTGACGCTGGAGAACATCGAGGCGGTCGACCCCGGCCCCGTCGAAGCCGTCGCGGCGGCCGGCGCGACCTGGTGGCAGCGGATCCGCACGGCCGTCATCCCGCAGATGATGCCGGAGACCGTCGCGTTCTGGCTCTACCGCTTCGAAGTGAACATCAGGGCAAGCGCGATCCTCGGAGTCGTGAGCGCCGGCGGAATTGGTGCGTTATTAAACCGTGTCCTTCGGGGCCGGGAATGGGAGTGGGGTGGAATCATGCTAGTTGTGATCATCATCGTGACGATCCTGGTAGACCAGCTGTCCGCAGCGCTGCGTCACCGGATCCTGCACGGCGCCGAAGCCACTGCGGTGGCGGCATGACCAGCGCGCCGGTTCTCCCAGCCATCAGGGCCGCGATGCCGCGGCTCAACCCTTCCGAGCGCGCGGTCGCCGAGGTCGTGCTGACCCGTTCGGAGTGGGCCATCGAGGCGACCACCGCCGAGATCGCCGCCGAGGCTTCCGTCTCGACCGCGACCGTGGTCAGAGCCGCGCAGAGACTCGGGTTCCGCGGCTTCCCGCACCTCAAGGTGCTGCTGGCGCGCGACCTGGGCACGGCCAAGACCGAGACGACCGAAGGAGGCAGCCCGCTGATGGTGGTGCGCTCCTTCTTCGCCGACATCGCCGACTCCGCCTCCGACATGGTCGGGCTCCTCTCCGAGGAGCAGGTCAGCCGGGCCGTGGAGCTGCTCGCCGAGGCCCGCTCGATCCTGGTCGTCGGCACCGGGGTCTCCTCGCCCGTAGCCAAGGACATCGCGATGAGACTGGGCTCCCAAGGGTTGAACACCGTCGCGCCGGACGACCACCTCGACCAGCTCATCCGGGCCCGTCTGCTCCAGCCGGGCGATGTCTGCGTCGTCGTCAGCGGCACCGGCGCCACCGCGCCGAGCATCCAGGTCGCCCAGGCCGCCGTCGCCGGGGGAGCGGCCGTCATCGCGCTGACCTCCTTCACCGGCACCCAGCTGACCAAGCTCGCCGAGGTCGAGCTGGTCACCCCGCAGGGCGGTCGCGCCGGGTTCCGCCAAGAGCTCGACTCGATCATCCGGATCCCGCAGCTCATCCTCGGCAACGCGCTCGTCGCCGCCGTGGCGGCCCGCGACCCAGAGGCCGCGGCCAACGTACGTGCCCGGGTGCTCGAGGTCGTCGGCGGCGAGCTCGACCCGCAGGGCTGAGCACCCCGACCCAGCCGAGTCGGCTCGTTCGTACGCGAAGAAGCACCGAGTCGGCGCGTTAGAACGCGCCGACTCGGCATGCTTTTCAGAGGTACGCCGCGAGCAGCTCCGCCTCGGCGCGGAGCTGCTCCGCTTTCTCGCCTGCGCCGTGAGACTCCAGGTCCGTCGCGGCGGCCCGCCGCTCGGTCTGCTCGGCCGAGATGATCCCGCGGATGTCATCGTCGCTCAGGTCGCGCCTCGCGGCCTCGGTCGCGCCGACGCCGGTCGCGGCGCCGGCGATCGGGCCGTCCCCGGAGAGGGCAGTCTCCACGACCGGCAGCGCCTCGGCGTTGCTGATCGCAGCGAGCGTCGAGCGGAGCACGGCTGTGGCCGCGGTGTCGCGGGCCTTGCGGGCGGTGAGGAGGTCGGCGCGGAGGCGAGCCTGGAGACCGGTCATGTGCGGGACCCTAGGTTCCCGTGCGATCGCCGGGCAACCGGGTTTCGTCGGGAAAACGGACGTGGCGCCGTCCCCTGGAGGGAACGGCGCCACGTGGCGTACCAGCCGGATCAGCGGCTGAGAGGCTCCTCGATCGCCGAGTGACGGTGATCGTCGAAGTCGTGACCGTCGACCTGGTGACCCTCGTGGGTGGCCAGCTCGTGCGCCACGTGCTCGGCGTGGTGGTGCGCCTCGCTGAGCTCCTCGGGGGTCGGCTTGTCCACGTCGTGGTCGTAGTAGAAGGCCCGGAGCTTCGCGCGGAACGACAGCTTGCCGTTCTTCTTCAGCTCCGGCTCCTCGCCGACCCGGCCGCGGTCGCGGACGGTCATCGCGTAGGCCTCGCCCTCGGGAAGCGGCAGGTGCTTCTCGTGGTAGGCGCCCTCCGGCGTACGGATGACCGTGCCGGTCTCGTAGCCGTGCAGCAGCTTCTCGTTGTCGTGACGCTGCAGCGAGATGCACCAACGACGCGTGATGATGAACGCCACGATCGGACCCAGGAACACGAACGCCCGCAGGAAGTAGGTGATCTGGTTGATCGAGAGGTCGAACTTGATCGCGATGATGTCGTTGCCGCCCGCGGCCCAGAAGCCCGCGTAGAACGTCATCAGCGCGACGAACGTGGCGGTGCGGGTCGGAGCGTTGCGCGGGCGCTGGAGCAGGTGGTGCTCGCGCTTGTCGCCGGTGATCCAGGCCTCGATGAAGGGAAGCATCAGCACGACCATCCAGGCCGCCATCGGCAGCACGATGACCGGGAAGAAGATGTTCCACGACCAGGTCGAGCCCCAGAAGTGCGACTCCCAACCCGGCATGATGCGCAGCGCGCCGTCGGGCCAGCCCATGTACCAGTCAGGCTGCGAGCCCGCGGTGACCTTGGTCGGGTCGTAGGGGCCGAACTTCCACACCGGGTTGAGCGAGAAGAAGGCGCCGAGCAGGGCGGTCACACCGAAGGTGATGAAGAAGAAGCCGGTCATCTTGGAGATGTAGTTCGGCACCATCGGGTAGCCGACGACGTTCTTCTCGGTGCGTCCGGGTCCGGGCCACTGGGTGTGCTTGTGGTAGATCAGCAGGATCAGGTGGGCACCGATCAGCGCCAGCAGCAGCGCCGGGATCAACAGCACGTGGATCGTGAACAGGCGCGGGATGATGTCGTCGCCTGGGAACTCGCCGCCGAACAGGAAGAACGACATGTACGTCCCCACGATGGGGACCGCCATCATGAACCCGTCCGCGGCCCGGATGCCGGTGCCGGAGAGCAGGTCGTCGGGGAGCGAGTAGCCGGTGAAGCCTTCGAGCGTGCCGAGGAGCAGCAGCGTCGCGCCGATGACCCAGTTGATCTCACGCGGCTTGCGGTGCGCGCCGGTGAAGAAGACGCGCATCATGTGGATCATCATCGAGGCGATGAAGAGCATCGCCGCCCAGTGATGGACCTGGCGCAGCAGCAGACCGCCGCGTACGTCGAAGGAGATGTCCAGCGTCGAGGCCATCGCCTCGGACATGTCGATGCCGCGCAGCGGCGCGTAGGAGCCCTGGTAGGTGATCTCGGCCATCGAAGGCTTGAACCACAGGGTCAGGAAGGTGCCGGTGACCAGCAGGACCACGAAGCTCCACAGCGCGATCTCACCCAGCATGAACGACCAGTGGTCGGGGAAGATCTTGCGGGAGAGGAACTTGCTCAGACCGCCGATGCCGAGGCGCTCGTCGGCCCAGTTCGCCGCCGCACCCGCCTTGGTCGGCTTGCCCGCCGGGGCAGCGGCTTCGGTGCCGTTGCTGGCCGCAACCTTGGACGTGTCGGTGCTCACTGGCCGCCCTCCTTGTAGCCGTACTGCTCAGCATCGGCGGCGTGGTCCTTGGACCAGTCGTCGAAGATCGTGTCGATGTCGTAGGTGTTGCGCTCCCAGAAGCTGACGCCCACAGGCTCAGGGTAGTCCGAGAGGGCAACCAGGAAGCCGTCCGCGTCGACGCCCAGGGGCAGCTGCGGGAGGTGCCGGCCGGCCGGGCCGAAGATGACCTTGCCGTGGTCGGCCAGGTCGAAGGTCGACTGGTGGCACGGGCACAGCAGGTGGTGCGTGGTGCGCTCGTTCAGCGAGATCGGGCAACCGACGTGGGTGCAGATCTTGGAGTAGGCCACGATGCCGTTGACCGACCAGTTGCGGGTCACGTCGTTGTCGATGTCGTTGGGGTCCATCCGCAGCAGGATGGTGGCCGCCTTCGACTTGGCGATCTGCAGCGGCGCGCCGTGCAGGCTGCCGTCGAAGATCGTCGCCGGCTCGGCGTTGACCAGGTCACCGACCTCCAGGTCGCCCGGGCGGATCGGGGTGCCGACCACGTCGCGTACGACCCGCACGCCGGCATCCCAGACGGTGTGCTCGAGACCGGCGCCCGGGTAGGGCTGCTCCTCGGTGATCTGGGCGTTGGTCTGACCCAGGTCCCTGAGGATGACGACCGCGGGCAGACCGAGCAGGGCGGCCGAACCGATCATCGCGTTGCGGATGAAGGGACGGCGGGCCATGCCGGACTCGTGGAGCGCGGCCTTGAGTTCGGCGACGGCGGCCTCGCGGGTGGCCGGGGAGGAGGCAGCCGGGTGGCGATCCTCGGAGTGCTCGATGTCGATGACGAGCTTGCGGGCCCACTGGATGACGCCGATGCCGAGGAAGAGCAGGGCGAAGCCGAGGCTCGATCCCAGCGCCAGGTTGGAGGCGCCGAAGCCGGCCCAGACGTCACCGTCGTAGCCGGGCTCGATGGCGAAGTAGGCAACGACGAACAGCACCGAGCAGATCGCCGAGAGAGCGAAGAAGAGGCTCACCTGACGCTCGGCGCGCTTCTCCGCCTTGGGGTCGACGTCGGTAGGACGCCAGTGATGCTCGTGCATGCCCGGGTCGGGCAGCAGCGCGTCGGTGTGCGCGTTGAGCTCTGGGTGCGAGTCGTCGTGCTTCTCGATCTCGCTGAGGTCGCTGCTCACTTGGCAGATCCCTTCTTGGTCTGGTTGGTGCGCGTGGTGTGCGCGGCGATCCAGATGGCGAAGGCCACCAGGACGCCGAGCCCGACCACCCAAGCGACGATACCTTCGGTCACCGGACCGAGCGCGCCGTTGTTGAAGCCGCCGTAGTCGGGCTGCTCCCTCATCGACTCGACGTAGGCGATGACGGCCTTCTTCTCCTCCGGGCTGATGTTGCCGTCGGAGAAGGTGTCCATCGACTGCGGACCGGTCAGCATCGCCTGGTAGATGTGCCTCGGGTCGGTGTCGAGGATGCTCGGCGCCTCGCCGCCGCGCGGCATCGCGCCGCCGGCACCGGTGAAGTTGTGGCAGGCGGTGCAGTTGGTCAGGAAGATCTGGCCACCGAGGGCGACCGCTTCCTCCCTCTCCTCATCAGAGGCGAAGGTGTCCGGGTCGTACTGCTCCCGGTCCGGGACGGCCGGGCCGGGGCCGAGGCTGGCGACGTACGCGGCCAGGGCGTCGATCTCGTCCTGGTTGAAGCTGGGGTCCTTGACCTCGACCTGGGCGCCGGGCTGGGCCATCGGCATCCGGCCGGTGCCGACCTGGAAGTCGACGGAGGCGGCACCGACACCGATCAGGGAGGGGCCGTAGAGCTTCCCGTTCTGGGTGGTGATGCCCTCGCCGTTGGAGCCGTGGCAGGTGGAGCAGTTGATCATGAAGAGCTCTTTGCCCTCGGCGACGAGAGCAGCGTTGTCCTTCTCCTGCTCGGCCTGGGAGGCCGGGGCGAGCGCGGCGTACGCGCCGCCGGTGCTCAACAGGGCGACCAGGAGCACGGCGGCACCGGCCAACGGGCGGCGACGGTGCCGCGACAGTCGACCGACGGAGCGGTTCAGTAGACGCACATTCAGTCCTTGGTCACTTGAGGAGGTAGATGGTCGCGAACAGGCCGATCCACACCACGTCGACGAAGTGCCAGTAGTAGGACACGACGATCGCGGAGACGGCCTGCTCGTGGGTGAAGCGCTTGGCGACGTAGGTCCGGCCGAGCACGAAGAGGAAGGCGATCAGGCCGCCGGTGACGTGCAGACCGTGGAAGCCCGTCGTCAGGTAGAAGACCGAGCCGTAGGGGTCGTCGGGACCGGTGATGCCGCTGTTGAGGGCGATGCCCTCCTGCACCAGGGCTGCGTACTCGGTCGCCTGACCGGCGATGAAGACCGCGCCCATGAGGTAGGTGAGGATGAACCACTCACGCAGGCCCCACAGGCGGACCGCGAGCAGGGAGCCCTTACGTCCGACCTGGCCGCGCTCGGCGGCGAAGACGCCGAACTGGCAGGTGAACGACGACAGCACGAGGATGGTCGTGTTGACCGCCGCGAACGGGATGTTGAGCCCGTCGGTGTTCGCCTGCCACTGCTCGGGGCTGACCGCGCGGATCGTGAAGTAGGCCGCGAACAGCGCCGCGAAGAACATCAGCTCGCTTGCGAGCCAGATGATCGTCCCCACGCTGACCATGCTCGGACGGTCGTGATGCCCGTGCAGGCGGGCTGTTGGAAGAGTCGATACTGTCGCCACGCCCGCCATTATGTCCTGCCCCTTTCCCAGAGTCTTCTTGGGACCCTGTGTGTCGTGTTTCAGGGTGCTGCTACACCTTGAGACACCGCTCAGGTTCCAGGTGTGACATGTGGCCGCAGGGCATGGTGTTGGCGCTAGCATCGGGGTGTGACCGACACCACCTCGAATTCACTGAAGATCCTCGTCTACAGCGACGACGTCGACGTACGCAAGCAGGTGATCCTCGCTCTGGGGCGCCGCCCTCATCCCTCCCTCCCGGAGGTGGAGTACGTCGAGGTGGCCACCGAGCCGGCCGTGCGCGCGCAGCTCGATGCCGGCGGCCTGGCGCTGGCGGTGCTCGACGGCGAGGCCGCCCCGGCCGGCGGGCTGGGGATCGCGAAGGCGATCAAGGACGAGGTGCCGGACGCTCCGCCGATCGTGGTGCTCATCGGTCGTCCTCAGGACGCGTGGCTCGGCACCTGGTCGCGTGCGGAAGCCACCGTGCCGCACCCGCTCGACCCGTTCGAGCTGGCCCGGACGGTCGTGGGGCTGTTGCGGCCCGTTAACGTTGGCGCATGACGTCCGCGCCCAACTCCTGGCCCGAGGTCCTCACCACGCTGGTCGCGGGACAGTCACTGTCCGCGCATCAGGCGGCGTGGGCGATGGAGGAGATCCTCTCGGGAGAAGCGACGCCCGCGCAGGTCGCCGCCTTCGCGGTCGCCCTGCGCGCCAAGGGCGAGACCGTCGACGAGCTCGCCGGGGTCGCCGACGGGATGTTGGCCAAGGCCAACCCGATCTTCGTGCCCGGGCGCGTGCTCGACATCGTCGGCACCGGTGGTGACCGGTCCTTCTCGGTCAACATCTCCACGATGTCGGCGATCGTCGCGGCCGGCGCCGGGGCCAAGATCGTCAAGCACGGCAACCGGTCCGCCTCCTCCAAGTCGGGATCGGCCGACGTGCTCGAGGCGCTCGGCATCCGGCTAGACCTCGACGTCTCCCGCGTCGGTGAGGTGGCTGAGGAGGCCGGGATCACCTTCCTGTTCGCCGCGGCCTTCCACCCCGCGATGCGCCACGCCGCCGCCGCGCGGCGCGAGATCGGCATCGCCACCGTCTTCAACCTGCTCGGTCCGCTGACCAACCCCGCGCGTCCCGCGTCCTCCGCGATCGGCTGCGCGGATCCTGCCGCCGCCCCCGTGATGGCCGGCGTCTTCGCCCGGCGTGGTTCTGACGCCTGGGTCTTCCGCGGCGACGACGGCCTCGACGAGCTCACCACCACCACGACCTCGCACGTGTGGATGGTCTCGCAGGGAGTCGTGACCGAGGCGACCGTCGAACCCCTCGACCACGGCATCGGCCGTTCCACCGCCGAAGACCTGCGCGGCGACGACGCGGCCTACAACGCCTCGGTCGTCCGCCGTCTGCTCGCCGGGGAGAAGGGGGCCGTACGCGACGCGGTGGTGCTCAACGCCGGCGCTGCCCTCGCGGTCCACGACGCCGGCTCCGGGAGCGTCGACGAGCGGCTCGCCGGGGGCATCGCGCGTGCTGCTGACGCGATCGACTCCGGGGCTGCTCAGGCAGTTCTTGACCGGTGGGTCGCGGCTACTTCGCGCTGAGTCGGTTTTCGGGAGACTGTGGAGGATTACGCGCCGAGTCGGCGCATCCGCACGCCTCGCTCGCTTCGCTTCGCTCCAAGGCGTGCAGTTGCGCCGACTCGGCTACACACCAGGACTACTTCTCGAAGACTGCCTGGTCCAGGACGCGGCGCTCGTCGTCGGCGAGGACGACGAGCTCCTCGCGGGTGAGGCCGGTGCCTTCGCCGGTGGGGGAGAGGTTGATGAAGAACTCGTGCTTGACGGTGTCGTGGAAGGACGTCTCCCGCATCGAGACGAGGTCGAGGTCGGCGAGGTCCTGGAGCAGCAGGCGGAGGTGGTTCGGGGTGCAGACCCAGTTGTGGGTGTCGATGTAGCGCTCGCCGCGTCGGGCCTCCTCGCCGTTGGCCTTCACGGTCTCCAGGCCGTTGGCGAAGCTGTAGTCGCCCTTGTGGCGCGGGCCCCAAGCGGTGATGCCGCCGTGCTTGGCCGCGTTGAGACGCTCCTCGATGACCGCGCCCATCGTGTGTACCGACGACGGGTAGAGCGAGGCGTCGATGACGCGCGAGAGCGAGGCGCGCTCGCGGAACCGGTCGAAGCAGTAGCGGTGGTCGGGGATGACCAGCGCCAGCACCCCGTCAGGACGCAGCAGCTTCTCGCACTCGTTGAGGAAGTCGATCATCGAGGTGGTGTGCTCGATGACGTGGGAGGCGACGACGAGGTCGAAGCGTTCCGGGATCACGTCCGACCAGGGCGTTCCCGGCCGGAAGACGTAGTCGACCTCCTCGATGTCATCGGGGTCGTACTGCGAGAAGCCGGCATAGCGCTGAACCAGACCCCCGCGGTCGAGATAGTCGACGATGCGTACGTCATAGCCGTCCCGCTTGGGCAGGATCGCGTTGTGCGCGGGGCCGATCTCCAGGATCAGGGCGTCGGGCTTGACCCCGGCGAGCACCTGCTCGCGGCGCAGCTCGAGCCGGTCCAGGCCGGGGATGGCCGGGACCGCGGTGGTGCGGTTTCGGTCGCCCTGCAACCCCTCCACCTTCGTACGCAGCTTCTGGTTGCGCTGCTTGAGCTCGTCGATCCGGCCGTGCAGGCGCGCGGCCTCGGCATCGGCGGCACGGACGGTCTGCAGACCTGCGGCGGCGAGGCCGCGGCGTACGGCGCCCCTGAAGGTGGGCAAGACAGGTCCTCCTGGTGATGAGAGTTTCAGCGTTTGCGGGGTGGGATGTAAGGCTCGGCGGCCAGTGCGGCCCGGCCGCGCTCGGCACCGAGCGCGTGCTCGTCGTCGGGGACGGCCTTGTCGTTCGCGGGGTCGAGAACGTCACGCATGAGATCGGGGACGAGCGCGCGGCCGAGCACGATGTGCAGGTGGTGGGTCAGCCAGTCGTCGAACGAGTAGTCCCCGGAGAAGGCGCCGGCGGCGAGCTCGGCTCGGGTGGGCGTGCGCGCGAGGTAGGCGTCCTGCAGCGTGCCGTTCAGGTAGCGCTGGTAGTCGCGCATCCCGTGGTGGCGGGGGCTCGGCTTCAGGTCCGGGTTGGCCGCGTAGCCCTTGCCGGCGTTGATCACCTTGCGCTCGAGCTGGGCCCAGGAGCGCCACGGGAGGTGGAGCACCTCGAGAGCGACCTCGTCGGCGGGCTGGCCGTTGCTCATCATCGAGACGAAGTGGTTGCCCTGGACGACCTTGATGTCCGACTCGCCGCGGTGGATGGCGTTGGGCGTCGGGTGGGCGTGGAGCCCGACCGCCTCGAGGCGCTCGTCGGGGCGTCGGTCGCGCCACTGGAGCCGGTTGATGCCGCCGCCCGTCCAGGCGGGCGGGCCGACGAGGTTCTCCACCTCGACGGTGAACGCGTTCAGCGACAGGGGAGTGGCCTCGAGCGCCTGACGTACGGTCAGGCCCTTGTCCTTGGGCACCAGGAACTCGTCGGCGTCGAGGTTGAGGACCCAGTCGGCGCGGAAGTGGGTGCGGGCACGTCGGGCCATCGAGGTGACGACCTTGCCCTGCTGCTTCTCGTGGACGGGGTCGCGGTGGAGCTCGACCCGTCCCGTCGCGGCGTAGCGCTCGAGCACCTCGGCGGTGCCGTCGACCGACGCGTTGTCAGTGACGATCAACGTGTCGACACCCTGGTCCAGGTGGTGCTCGATCATCGCGGCGACGATGTCGACCTCGTCCCGGACCATCATTGTCCCGATGATCCTCATGCCGTGAAACCCTACCGGCCTGGTGCGGGTTGTCGAGATCCCGCGCCGTACGCCGGGATGCGCGCGGGCGCGCGCGGCGTTGTGGGCTCCGGACGCGAGGTGTGCAAGGGTGGACGCCGTCCGTGCGTATCCAGAAGGGGGCTGGCCGAGCCAGTGCTGACCATCCTTGTCATCTTCGTGGCGATGCTGCTCATCGTCACGCTGGCCGGACTCGTGATCGTCTACACGGTCTTCCCCCACCGCGGACAGAAGATGCCGTACGTCTCCAAGCTCGGCGAGGCGATGGAGCGGGCCGTCGACACGGCCCCCACGCTCAGCCCGGCCACACGCCTGCAGGCCCGCCGCGAGGACCGTCTCACCGAGCTGTTCGGTGAGCGCAAGCCAGGAACTACGGAAAAGAACCGCTAGTTTGATTGGATGAGGCCCATGGACATGGTCACCCTCATCGTCATCATCGCGGTCGCCGCTGTCGCGATCATCGGCGGCGGCATCGTCGGTCTGGTCACCAGCACCCGGCGCCGCAAGGAGCGTTCGCTGCCGACCCAGGCGGGGACCGACACCATCACCCGTCCGGAAGAACCGACGGTCGAGGAGGCCACCCCCGGGGAGGCCGAGCCGGCGACGGCGGAACCCGCCGCGCCGGTCATCGAGAAGCCGGAGAGCACCGCCTCGCGCCTGGTGCGGCTGCGCCAGCGCCTGGCCGGCTCCAACGCGCTGGGCCGCGGGCTGCTCAACCTGCTCTCGTCCGACCAGCTCGACGAGGACACCTGGGAGGCCATCGAGGATCTGCTGCTCACCGCCGACATCGGCGTCGCCCCGACCCAGGAGCTGGTCGACGGGCTGCGCACCCGGCTGCGCGTCGAGGGTGGCAAGTCCGACGCCAAGGCGGCGCTGCGCGACGAGCTGATCAAGCTGGTCGACCCCGGCATGGACCGCCGGCTCCAGGTCAGCGGCACCGACGGCGCCCCCGGCGTGGTGCTGATGGTCGGCGTCAACGGCACCGGCAAGACCACCACCACCGGAAAGCTCGCCCGGATCCTGGTCTCCGAGGACCGCAAGGTCGTCCTCGGTGCCGCCGACACGTTCCGTGCCGCGGCCGCCGAGCAGCTGACCACCTGGGGTGAGCGGGTCGGCGTCGAGGTCGTCCGCGGCCCGGAGGGCACCGACCCGGCCAGCGTCGCCTTCGACTCGGTCAAGGAGGGGCTCGACACCGGCGTCGACACCATCATCGTCGACACCGCCGGCCGGCTGCAGAACAAGGCCGGCCTGATGGACGAGCTCGGCAAGGTCAAGCGCGTCATCGAGAAGCAGACCCCGGTCACCGAGGTCCTGCTCGTCCTCGACGCCACCACCGGCCAGAACGGCCTCATCCAGGCCCGCGTCTTCAGCGAGGCCGTCGCGGTCAGCGGCATCGTCCTGACCAAGCTCGACGGCTCCGCCAAGGGCGGCATCGTGGTCGCCGTCCAGCGCGAGCTCGGCGTCCCGGTCAAGCTCGTCGGCCTCGGTGAGGGCCCCGACGACCTGGCCCCGTTCACCCCGGAGGCCTTCGTCGACGCGCTCCTGGGCTAGGTCGCCCGTCCGCATGGCAAGATCGCGGCTATGCGCCATTCACTCGCCGGCCGGGCCGAGACCTCCATGCAGGCACGACTGCTCGCCCAGCTCCGCGACGAGGGCCCGCTGTCGCGGGTTCAGCTCGCCGACCGGCTGAGCGTCTCCCGCACCACGATCGCGGCCGAGGTCGGCCGGCTCACCGAGCTGGGCATGGCCCACGAGGTCGGGCCGGCGGCCTCCCGGGGCGGTCGCCGCTCGACCCTGGTCGACCTCGCGCCGGACATCCGGTTCGTCGGCATCTCGATCGGCGCCACCAGCATGTCGGTGGGCCTCACCGACGGTCGGCTGTCGGTGATCGGCACCCGCACCCGGGCGTGCGACATCCGCAGCGGCCCGGAGAAGGTGCTCGCGACCGCGCTCGACGAGGTGCGCGCGCTCCTGGACGAGCACGGCGTCTCCGAGCCGATGGGCGCGGGGATCGGCGTACCCGGACCGGTCGACTTCCACCGTGGCGTCTCGGTGTCGCCGCCGATCATGCCCGGCTGGGACGGCTACCCGGTGCGCGACGCGGTCGCCCGGGAGCTGGGCTGCCCGGTCGTGCTCGACAACGACGTGAACGTCCTTGCGGCCGGGGAACAGCACGCGGGCGTCGCCCGGACCGCCCGTGACTTCCTCTACGTCAAGATCGGCACCGGCATCGGCTGCGGGATCGTCGTCGACGGCGACCTCTACCGCGGCGTCGACGGCTGCGCCGGCGACATCGGCCACATCCGCGTCGAGGACTTCGGACCCACCTGCGCGTGCGGCAACACCGGCTGCCTGGAGGCGTTCTCCGGAGGCGCTGCGCTGGCCCGCGAGGCGCTCGCCGCGGCCCGTTCCGGACGCTCTCCGGTGCTGGCCGAGCTGCTCGCCGAGAAGGGTGAGCTGAGCGCCGAGGACATCGCCGTCGCGGTGGCCCGCGGCGACGCCCAGGCGGTCCAGCTCATCCGGGAGAGCGGACACCGCATCGGCCAGGTGCTCGCCAGCCTGGTCTCGTTCTTCAACCCCGGCCTGATCGTCATCGGCGGCCGGGTCAGCAAGCTGGGTCACGGGCTGCTCGCCGAGATCCGCAGCGTGACCTACCGCCGCTCGCTGCCGTTGGCGACCGGCAACCTCCCGATCGTGCTCAGCGAGCTGGGTGACGAGGGTGGCGTCATCGGGGCCGCCCACCTGATCAGCGCCTCGGTCTACGCGCCCAGCAGCGGAGAGGCGTAGACCCGGCTCCCGACCGCCTCAGAGGCGCACTATCGTTCCATCTTTCGAAATCTTCTTGCGAAAGTACGCAAGTCACTTGACGTGACCGGCGTCACATCGCTACGTTCGCGAACGATCTCGCTCCCCTCCACGACAGCGAGAGAAGGAGATGGACCGTGCGCAGATTCACCCTCTGGAGCGTCGCCACCACCGTGGTCTCCGGCCTCCTGGTTCTCCCCATCACCACGTCCGCGGACGCGGCCCCCACGGCCGCCCCACCGCCGGACACCGACTTCGAGAAGGTGACGCTCAACGACCGGCCCGGTGAGCCGATGGACCTCGCGGTCCTGCCCAACGGGGACGTCCTCCACACCACCCGTGCCGGGAAGGTGTGGCTCAACGACGCCGACACCGGCGTCAACACCGTCGCGGCCGAGTTCGACGTCTACCAGCACGACGAGGAGGGGCTGCAGAGCATCGCTCTGGACCCCGGATACAACGGCCGCAGCAACAAGTGGGTCTACGTCTACTACTCACCCGTCCTGGATACCCCCGTCGACGACCCGGCCACTCCCGGCGTCAACGAGGGCGACGCCCCGGCGAACGGCACCCCGGCCGACTTCGAGCCGTTCAAGGGCGCCATCCGCCTCTCTCGCTTCCAGTTCTCACGCGGGGAGATCGACCTTTCCACCGAGCAGCAGATCCTCGACGTACCTGTCGACCGGGGCCGCTGCTGTCACGTCGGCGGCGACATCGTCTTCGACTCCCAGGGCAATCTGATCCTCGCCACCGGCGACGACACCGACCCGTTCTCGTCCGACGGGTACGCGCCGCTCGACGACAGCGAGGGTCGCAGCCCGGCCTTCGACGCGCGGCGCACCTCGGCCAACACCAACGACCTGCGCGGCAAGCTGCTCCGGATCAAGCCGGGACGTACCGGCGGCTACACCGTCCCGAAGGGCAACCTCTTCAAGCCTGGTACGCCGAAGACCCGTCCGGAGATCTACACGATGGGTCTGCGCAACCCGTTCCGGATCGAGATCGATCCGGAGTCCGACCGGATCTTCGTGGCCGACTACTCGCCCGACGCCTCCTCGGCGAACCCCGACCGCGGCCCGGCCGGCCAGGGCAAGTGGACCGTGGTCGGCAAGCCGGCCAACTACGGTTGGCCGCTGTGCGCGACCTCCGAGATGCCCTACCGCGACTACGACTTCGCGACCGGGACCTCGGGGCCGGCGTTCGACTGTGACGCCCCGGTCAACGACTCGCGGCACAACACCGGCCTGACCCAGCTCCCGCCGGTCAGCCAGCCGACCGTCTGGTACACCTACGGCGCGTCCGCCGAGTTCCCCGAGCTCGGCACCGGCGGCATCGCTCCGATGGCCGGCCCGGCGTACGACTACGACAAGGCGGCCACGAAGGACCCGCGCTCGGGCGCCTGGCCGAAGTACTACGACGGCATCCCGATCTTCGCGGAGTGGGGCCGGGACTACCTCAAGGGCATGCGGATCGACGATGACGGTGAGCTGACCGGGATCGAGGCGGTGCTCTCCACCTTCGTCACCGACAACGTGATGGACCTGGAGTTCGGCAAGAACGGCTCGCTCTACATGCTCGAGTACGGCGACGGGTTCTTCAGTGAGAACGAGGAGGCCCAGGTCTCCCGGATCGACTACATCGCCCGCACCGGCAACCACACCCCGAAGCCGGTGATCAGCGCCGACAAGACCGGAGGTGACGCGCCGCTGAGCGTGGCCTTCGACAGCGCCGGGACGACCGACCCCGACGGTGACCAGCTCACCTATCAGTGGGACTTCGACGGCGACGGCAGGTTCGACGCCACCGGGGCGACCGCCACCCACACCTACGGCGAGCCGGGGGTCTACAAGGCCACCCTGACGGTCACGGACAAGGGTCGCGCTCCGGGGCGCGGCAAGCACGCCTCGGCCGACGTCGACGTGATCGTCGGCAACGCCGTCCCGGTGGTGACGCTGACGACCAGCCCGGCTCCGGGTGAGGCGTTCCACTTCGGCGACACCGTCCAGTTCCAGGTCGAGGTCGCCGACGACCAGGCGGTCGACTGCTCCAGGGTCTCGGTGACGTACGTCCTGGGTCACGACGAGCACGGGCACCCGCAGACCACGGCGAACGGCTGCAGCGGTTCGATCGTGACCACCGTCCCCGGCGGTCACGACCCGGGCGAGGACGAGCTGAACGCCGTCTTCGTGGCGGAGTACACCGATCCGGGCGAGGGTGACATCCCGGCGCTGACGGGCAGTGACGAGGTGGTGCTCGCACCCAGCGAGTGACCCTCGAGATCCATCGGGAAGGGGCATCCGGCCGATCGTGGCCGGGTGCCCCTTTCGCCTACTTTGTCCAATCACGTTTCAAAGTTCGACAGAAACTTTGCAGAAACCGCCACGAAAGGGTTGTACAACGTGAGCGGTGTCACTAGTTTGTCTCTCAGCCACCGAATTCTGTGACTGCCATCACAGGCCGCGTCTGTGGTGGACGCCTATATACCCCGGACAGGAGACGACCGTGCGCGACGCAGACATCACCGTGCGGGTCTCCGCCACCGCCGACCCGGCCGCCGTCCGGACCGCGCGGATGGGCCTGCTCCTGCGGTCGCTGCGCGAAGGCGGGCCGCGCTCGCGGGGCCGCCTGGCCGAGGAGACCGGACTGACCCGTACGGTCGCCAACGGCCTGGTCGACGAGCTCGCCGAGCTCGGGCTGGTCTCCTGCGAGGACGCCGACCGCCGCGGCGCCGGCCGCCCCGGTGTCCAGGTCCGACTCAACGGCAGCTCGGTGTGCGGGGTCGGCGCGGAGATCAACGTCGATCATCTCGCCGTCGTCGCCGTCGACCTCGCCGGGACCGTGATCGCCGAGTTCCGCCGCGGCATCGACGGCCGGAGTCTTGCCCCCGAGGGCGTACTGGCTGAGCTCGCCGGGCTGGTCGCCGACGCCCTCGCCGAGGCACGGACCGCCGGTGCCGCCGTCACGGGCGTCACCGTCGGCGTCGCGGGCCTCGTCGACACCGCCACGCAGCGGGTCACCCTCGCCCCCAACCTCGGCTGGCGCGACATCGACGCCGCCGAGGACGTACGCCGCCGGCTCAGCGCCAAGGCCGGGTCGGTGCGGCCCGTGCCGCCGGTGCGCGTGGCCAACGAAGCCACCCTCGCCGCCACCGCCGAGCTCGACCCCACCGACGCCGACCGCGCCGACATGGTGGTGCTCTACGGCGAGGTCGGCCTGGGTGGCGCGATCGTCAGCGGCGGCCGAGTGGCCCCGGGGCGGCACGGCTGGGCCGGGGAGATCGGCCATCTCCCGGTCGACCCTCGCGGTCGGCTCTGCGGCTGCGGCCGCACCGGCTGCTGGGAGACCGTGGTCGGTCTGCGGGCGCTGCTGGAGTCGGCCACCGACCCCGACGACCCGGTTCGCGACCCCGTGCTGACCCTGGAGGAGCGGCTCGCCACCCTGGTCGAGCGGGCCCGGCTCGCCGACGGCCGCACCCTGGCGGCGCTGGACGAGGTCGGCACCTGGCTCGGCACCGGCGCAGCCGTGCTCGTCAACACGCTCAACCCCGGCACCGTCGTGCTCAGCGGCTACTTCGCCGTGCTCGGCGAGTGGCTGCGTCCGGCCGTCGAGGCACGGCTCGCCGCCGACGTCCTCGCGCCGCGCGCCGGCGGCACCCGGGTCGCGATCTCGGCCTTCGGCCCCACCGCCGCCGTCCGCGGCGGCGCACTGGTCTCCCTGGAGCCGGTGCTCTCCGACCCCACCGCCCTCGCCGATCTGCCCGAACTGCACGGAGGAACCCGATGACCCAGAGCCCGAAGCCGTCGCCGGACGGCCCCGCCGCCAGCGCAGAGGGGGGTGGCGTACTGCTCGAGATGACCGGGATCGTGAAGCGGTTCCCCGGCGTGCTGGCCCTCGGCGGCGTCGATCTCGACGTCCGCGCGGGGGAGGTGCACTGCCTGCTCGGCCAGAACGGCGCCGGCAAGTCGACCCTCATCAAGGTGCTCTCGGCGGCGTACCAGCCTGACGAGGGGGAGATCCTCTGGGAGGGCGAGCCGGTCCGGCTGACCACGCCGGTCGCCGCCATGAAGCGCGGCATCTCGACGATCTACCAGGAGCTCGACCTGGTGCCCGGCCTCACCGTCACCGAGAACATCTTCCTCGGCCACGAGCTCGCCACCGCCGGGTTCAGCCGCCGGGCGGAGGCGACCCAGCGGGTGCGTACGCTCCTGGCCCGGCTCGGCCACAGCGAGGTCGACCCGAACCGCCTGGTCGGCGACCTCTCGCCCGCCGGGCAGCAGATCGTCAGCATGGCCCGCGCGCTGTCCCACGACACCCGCCTGCTCATCCTCGATGAGCCGTCAGCCGTCCTCGACCAGGAGGAGGTGGACAACCTCTTCCGGGTGATGCGCGGTCTCACCGCGGAGGGTGTCGCGATCATCTACATCTCCCACCGCCTCGAGGAGATCCGTCAGATCGGCGACCGGATCACGGTCCTCAAGGACGGCCGCACCGTGGCGACCGGCCTTTCGGTCGAGGAGACGCCGACCCGGGAGCTGATCACGCTGATGACCGGCCGCCAGATCGAGTACGTCTTCCCCGAGCGCCCCGCGACGCGACCCGGTCAGGACGGCACGCCGGTGCTCGAGGCCACCGGCCTCTCCGGCGACCGCTTCCACGACGTCGACCTCCGTGTTCACGCGGGCGAGATCGTCGGTCTGGCCGGTCTGGTCGGCTCCGGCCGCTCGGAGATCCTCGAGACCGTCTACGGCGCCCGCCGCTCCAGCGCGGGCACGGTCACCGTCAACGGCCGCCGGCTGCGCCGAGGTTCGGTGCGAGCCGCGGTGGCCGCCGGGATCGGCCTGGCTCCCGAGGAGCGCAAGAGCCAGGCGCTGCTGCTCGACCAAGCGGTCTACCGCAACGTGACCGTCTCGTCCATGAGCCGGTTCTCCAAGGCCAGCTTCCTCGACAGCGGCGCCGAGCGCCGGGCCGCCGAGGAGCTCAGCCGCTCGCTCGACGTACGTCCGGCCGGGGTGGACCGGCCGGTCCGCAACCTGTCGGGCGGCAACCAGCAGAAGGTCGTGCTCGCCCGGTGGCTGTTGCGCGACTGCAAGGTGCTGCTCCTCGATGAGCCCACCCGGGGCGTCGACGTCGGGGCACGCACCGAGATCTACAACCTCGTCCGCCGCCTGGCCGACGAAGGTGTCGCCGTGGTCGTGGTGTCCAGCGAGGTGGAGGAGGTGCTCGGTCTCGCCGACCGGGTCCTCGTCATCAGCGAGGGCTCCGTCGTCCACGAGGGACCCGCCACCGAGATCGATGAGTCGAAGGTCCTGGACCTCGTGATGGAAGGAGAGGTCGCATGAGCGACAACCCGACGAACGCTGCTGTGGCCCAGGGGGACACGGCTCGGGTCGAGAAGGAGGCGGCCCGCCGGGAAGAGCCCGGTGGTCTCGGCCAGCTGCTGCGAAGCGGCGCGGGCCACAACCTGGGTCTGGTCCTGGCGCTGGCGCTGCTGGCCGTCATCGGCACCGCTACGGCCGGTGAGCGGTTCGCCTCGGTCGACAACGTGATGACCATCTTGCGACTGGCCGCGGTGATCGGCGTGGTCAGCATCGGGATGACCTTCGTCATCACCGGTGGCGGCATCGACCTCTCCGTGGGTGCGCTGGTCGCGCTCTCCTCGATCTGGTGCACCACGGTGGCCACCCAGACGATGGCGAACGACATCCACTGGATCATCATCGTCACCACCGCCCTTCTGGTCGGTGCCGGCGCTGGCCTGATCAACGGGTTGTTGATCGCATACGGCGGGGTGGTCCCGTTCATCGCCACGCTGGCGATGATGGCGAGCGCCCGCGGTCTGGCCGAGATCATCTCGGCGCGCAAGACCCAGATCATCAGCGTGCCGGGCTTCACCGACGCGTTCTCCCGAGACATCCTCGGCATCTCGGTGCTGATCTGGATCTTCGCCATCGTGGCCGTGATCGGCTGGGTCCTGCTCAACCGCACCACCTTCGGCCGACGCACGCTGGCCATCGGCGGCAACCCGGAGGCCTCGCGCCTGGCCGGCATCAACGTACGCCGCCACACCGTGCTCCTCTACGTGCTCGTCGGCCTCTGCTGCGGCATCGCCGCGGTGATGCTGATCAGCCGCACCACGACCGGCAGCGCCACCCACGGCCAGCTCTACGAGCTGGACGCCATCGCAGCGGTCGTCATCGGCGGCACCCTGCTCGCCGGCGGGCGCGGCAACATCGTCGGCACCGTCTTCGGGGTGCTGATCTTCATGACCCTCACCAACGTGTTCGTGCTCAACAACCTCTCGATCTCCGCCCAGGCCTTCACCAAGGGCCTGATCATCATCGCCGCCGTGCTGCTGCAGAAGCGGTTCTCACGACAGCCCGGGTCATGACCGCCCGACGCCGTCCTCCCAGCCGTCCTCGGGTCTCGGACTCATCCCTCCTCCACCCTTCCACGCTCTAGGAGCACCTCATGAAACTGAAGTCCACAGCAAAGATCCTCGTCGCCGGTCTCTCGGTGCTCGCCCTCTCGGCCTGCATCAGCAACACCCCCGAGAAGTCCGAGAACGTCGGTGGCACCTCCAACGCCGAAGCCGGTTCCAACGACGAGAAGGGCGACACGGTCGTCATCGGCTTCTCGGCTCCCGCCGCCGACCACGGCTGGATGGGTGCGATCAGCGAGCAGGCCAAGACTGCTGCCGAGGCCTACGAGGACGTCGAATTCCGCCTGGCGGAGGGCACCAACGAGGTCGGCCTGCAGATCAGCCAGGTCGAGACCTTCATCAACGACAAGGTCGACGCCATCGTGCTGCTGCCCTTCGACGGCGCCGCGTTGACGCCGGTGGCTCTCAAGGCGATGGAGGCCGGCATCCCGGTCATCAACGTCGACCGTGAGTTCAACGACCCCAACGCCGCCCGGGTCACCGTCCTCGGCGACAACTACGGCATGGGCGTCTCGGCCGGTGAGTACGTCTGTGAGCAGGCCGACGGCAAGACCGACGCCGTCGTCGCCGAGATCGCCGGCATCGACTCGCTGCCGCTGACCCAGGACCGCAGTAAGGGCTTCAAGGACGCGCTGGCCAAGTGTGACCTCGACGTCGACAACCGGGTCGCCGCGGACTTCACCGTCGAGGGCGGCGAGAAGGCGGCCTCCAACCTGCTCCAGGCCGCGCCGAAGATCGACTTCCTGTGGAACCACGACGACGACCAGGGCGTCGGCGTGCTCGCCGCGATCAACAACGCGGGCCGTGACGAGTTCACCATGGTCGGCGGTGCCGGCTCGGCCAACGCGATGCGCGAGATCGAGGCCGACAAGGGCGTCCTCAAGGCGACGGTCATCTACCCCTCCACCCAGGCTGCCGACGGCATCAAGCTCGCCCGGCTCCTGGCGCAGGACAAGGCCATGTCCGACCTGGTCGAGGTGACCGTGCCGCGCACCATCCAGCTGGACGCGCCGGTCGTCACCAAGGAGAACGTGGAGGAGTTCCTCCCCACGGCCTTCGAGTCCTGACCGAGCCAGACACGGCCCGACCCAGCCTGACCGCAAGATCGCTCCGTGCTCGGGCACGGAGCGACACCACCGAAACACAGGATCGAGTTCCGATGACCGAGCAGAAAGCCACGCTCGGTGTGGGGATGATCGGCTATGCCTTCATGGGCGCCGTCCACTCCCACGCCTGGCGCAGCGCCCACCGCTTCTTCGACCTTCCCCTGACCCCGCGGATGCAGGTCCTCTGCGGCCGTGACGCGACTCGCGTGGCCGAGGCCGCCACCCGGTTCGGCTGGGAGGAGAGCGTCACCGACTGGCGCGACGTGATCGCCCGCGACGACGTCGACCTGGTCGACGTGTGCACGCCCGGTGACACCCACGCGGAGATCGCGATCGCCGCGCTCGAGGCCGGCAAGCACGTGCTGTGCGAGAAGCCGCTGGCCAACAGCGTGGCAGAGGCCGAGCGGATGGCCGCGGCCGCGGCGGTGGCAGCCGAGCGGGGAGTGCGGGCGATGGTGGGGTTCACCTACCGCCGCGTTCCCGCGATCGCGCTGGCCCGGAAGCTGGTCGCCGACGGTCGTCTCGGAGAGCTCCACCACGTCCGCGCGCAGTATCTCCAGGACTGGCTGGCCGACCCCGAAGCCCCGCTGAGCTGGCGCCTCGACAAGACCAAGGCCGGCTCGGGAGCGCTCGGTGACATCGGCGCCCACGTCATCGACCTGACCCAGCACATCACCGGTGACCGGATCCTGGAGGTCTCCGGGATGCTGGAGACGTTCGTCAAGGAGCGCCCGGTGGCCGAGAGCTCGTCCGGGCTCTCCGCCACCGCCGGGGCCGAGCGCGGGCCGGTCACCGTCGACGACGCCGCGCTCTTCCTGGCGCGGTTCGCCGGGGGAGCGGTCGGTTCCTTCGAGGCCACCCGGTTCGCCACCGGTCGCAAGAACGCGATCCGGATCGAGATCAACGGGTCGAAGGGCAGCCTGGCCTTCGACTTCGAGGACATGAACGTCCTGCACTTCCACGACGCGACCCTGCCGGACACCGAAGGCGGCTTCCGCCGGATCGTGGTCACCGAGCCCGAGCACCCATGGGTCGCGGGCTGGTGGCCGCCGGGTCACGGCCTCGGCTACGAGCACGGCTTCACCCACCAGGTCGTCGACCTCGTCCAGGCACTCGGCGAGGGCGCCGAGCCGACGCCGACGTTCGCCGACGGACTCCAGGTGCAGCGTGTGCTCGCCGCGGTCGAGACCAGCTCCGACACCAGGACGTGGCAGGAGATCCCCACCTGACCCACTCCGCCGCCGCGCCCGCGCCCTGAATCGACCTCTGGAATGACTCAGCCACTCAGCTCGGAAGGGACACTCATCATGAAGTACGGATCGAGAAGGTTCAGAACTCTGATCGCGGGCGCGGCTGTGGTGGCCGTCGCCGCCCTGGTGCCGGCGACGTCCGCCACTGCCGACCGCCCTGCCGACCGCCCTGCTGGGGGTCATGGGCACGGGACGTACGACGTCCTGGTGTTCTCCAAGACCGCCGGGTTCCGGCACGGCTCCATCCCCGACGGCGTCGCGGCGATCCAGAGGCTGGGGGCCGAGAACGGCTTCACGGTGACCGCCACCGAGGACGCGGCGGTGTTCAACGACACCGACCTGGCGGCGTACGAGGCGGTGCTGTGGCTCTCCACCACCGGTGATGTGCTCGATGCGGGGCAGCAGGCGGCGTTCGAGCGCTACATCCAGGGCGGTGGTGGCTATGTGGGTGTGCACGCCGCCTCCGACACCGAGTACGACTGGCCCTGGTACGGCGGCCTCGTCGGTGCCTACTTCGCCGGTCACCCCGCCCAGCAGACCGCGACGGTGAAGGTGCACGGGCACAACACGGCTGCGACCGCCGAGCTGCCGAGGCGGTGGACCCGCTGGGACGAGTGGTACAGCTTCCGCGACCGTCCGGCCGACTCGATCCGGGTCCTCGCCGACCTCGACGAGCGCAGCTATGACCCGGGTCCGTACGCGATGGGCAACCCGCACCCGATCGCCTGGTGCCACCGCTACGACGGCGGCCGTGCCTTCTATACCGGTATGGGGCACACCACGGAGTCCTACACCGAGCCGGAGTTCCTCTCCCACGTGCTCGGCGGCATTCAGATGGTCGCCGGAGCGGCCCGGTTCCGCTGCGAGGCGGACCGATGAGCGCGCGGGTCGGGCTCTGGCTCGTCGGTGCCTGCGGCTCGGTGGGGGTCACGACGACGGTCGGTGCCCTGGCGGTCAGAGCCGGGCTTGCCGGACGGGTCGGGCTGGTTGCCGAGCAGCCGGAGGTCGCGGCTGCCGGGCTGCCCTCCCTCGACGACCTGGTGATCGGCGGACACGATCTGGCGGGCGAGCCGCTGGCCAAGCGGGCCGAACGGCTCGCCGCGGGCGGGGTCGTCCCCGCCGGGATCCTGCCGGCGATCGCCGGTGAGCTCGAGGAGGTCGAGGGGCGGCTGCGTACGGGCTATGACCCGGCGGGCGCCGAGCCCCAAGGTCTCGCGGTCGAGCGGTTGACCGCCGACCTCGTGGCCTTCCGCGAGGAGCACGGGCTCGAGCGCGTCGTCGTGGTGGATGTGGCGAGCACCGAGCCGCCGGCCCAGGTCACCGACGGCGGACCGCTCGCCGATCCCGACGCCCTCGACGCGGCGCTGGCCGCGGGCGAGTCGCCGCTGCCGGGCAGCTCCGTCTACGTCCTGGCCGCCTACCGGGCCGGTTGCCCGGTGGTCTCGTTCACGCCGAGTCCCGGGCCGCGGCTTCCGGTGCTCGTCACCCTCGCCGACCGGGCCGGGCTCCCGTGGGCGGGCTCGGACGGCAAGACCGGGGAGACGCTGCTGAAGTCGGCCCTGGCGCCGATGTTCTCGACACGGGCCCTGCAGGTCAACGCGTGGGCGTCGTACAACATGCTCGGTGGCGGGGACGGTGCCACGCTCGCCGACCCGGCCAACGCACAGAGCAAGCTCGTCACCAAGGCCCAGGGGCTGGAGGCGATGCTCGGTCACCCGGTGGAGGGGCCGATGCACATCGACTACGTGCCCGACCACGGCGACTGGAAGACCGCCATCGACCACGTCTCCTTCGAGGGCTTCCTCGGGGTGCGGATGTCGCTGCAGTTCACCTGGAGCGGCTGCGACTCGGCGCTGGCCGCGCCGCTGGTGCTCGACCTCGCCCGGCTCACCCTGCGGGCGGTCGAGGTGGGGGAGTCGGGACCGCTCCCGTTCGGGTTCTTCTTCAAGGACCCGGCGGGCTCGGACGAGCACCGGCTCGGCACCCAGTGGGAGGAGCTGGTCGCGTGGTGCGGCCGGGTCGGCCAGGTGGGTGCATGACGTCTCGCGCCGGAGCCTTCGCCGAACTCGTCCGGCTGCCGGCGGCCCTCACCGTGCCGGGCGACACCCTGGCCGGGGCCGCCGCGGCCGGTCCGCTGGGGGCGCGCGCGGTCGCGATGCCGGCTGCCTCGGTGGCGCTCTACTGGGCCGGGATGGCGCTCAACGACTGGGCCGACCGGGACCTCGACGCCGTCGAGCGCCCCGAGCGGCCGATCCCGTCGGGTCGGATCAGCCCGCGGCAGGCACTGGGGGTGGCCGTCGGGCTGACCGCGGCGGGCGTCGGGCTGGCCGCTCTCGTCGGAGGCCGTCCGGCCGCGGCGACGGCGGCAGCCCTGGCCGGAACGGTATGGGCCTACGACACCGTCCTCAAGGACACCCCGGCCGGACCGGTCGCGATGGCCGCGGCCCGAGGCCTCGACGTGCTCCTCGGGGCGGCTGCTGCCGGACGTACGCGGGCCGGGCTGGTGCCAGCCGGCCTCCTCGCCGTGCACACCGCCGGGGTCACCCTGCTGAGCCGAGGCGAGGTCCACGGCACCCGGCCCCTCACCGCGGGCCTCGCCGGTAGCGTCACGGTCGCGACCGCGGCCGCGGCGGCCGGCCACGGCCGGGCGGCGCTTCCCGTCGCCCTCGCCGCGACGTACGCACACGGCGTCGGCTCCGCCCAGCTCGCCGCGGTCTCCTCGCCGGATGCCAGTACGGTCCGGCGGGCCACCGGTGCCGGGATCCGCGGGATGATCCCGCTCCAGGCCGCGCTCGTCGCCCGCCGCTCGCCGCTGGCCGCGGTCGCGCTGCTGGCCGCCGGCCCGATCGTCAAGGCCGCCTCGAAGGTGGTGTCGCCGACATGAGCACGACGAGCACGTTGCGGTTCGGCTACGGCACCAACGGCATGCACAGCCACCGGCTCGAGGACGCGCTGAGCCTCCTGGCCGCGCTGGGCTACGACGGAGTCGCGCTGACCCTGGACCACCTTCACCTGGACCCCTTCCGGCCGAACCTGGCGGGCCGGGTCGCCCAGGTCGGCCGCCGGCTGGACGAGCTCGGCCTCTCGGTCGTGATCGAGACCGGCGCTCGCTACATTCTCGATCCGCTCCGCAAGCACTACCCGACCCTGCTGCACGCGGGCACGGACGCGACCCGTCGGGTCGAGTATCTGCACCGGGCGGTCGAGGTGGCCGCCGACCTCGGCGCGGAGGCGGTCTCGTTCTGGTCGGGCACCTTGCCCGAAGGCGTCGACGAGGACCGGGCCTGGGGACGCCTGTGCGACGGGGTGTGGCGGGTTCTCGACCTGGCGCAGCGCCGCGGGGTCGTGTGCGCCGTCGAGCCCGAGCCCGGGCACTTCGTCGACACCCTCGATTCCGTCCTCGAGCTGCGCCGGCGTCTCGACGACCCGGAGCTGCTGCGGGTCACCCTCGATCTCGGCCATGTGGTCTGCAACGAGCCGCGGGGGATGGCCGAGACCATCCGCCGGGCCGGTCCGCTGCTGGCCAACGTGCAGGTCGACGACATGGTCGAGGGCGTACACGAGCATCTGGAGCTGGGCACCGGCGAGGTCGACTTCGCCGAGGCCCTCGGTGCCCTGGTCGAGATCGGCTACACCGGGCTCGCCGCGCTCGAGCTGCCTCGCCAGTCCCACGCCGCCCCGGTCGTCGCCGAGCGCTCCCTCACGTTCCTGCGAGACACCCTCGCGGCCCTTCCCCGGTCCGAGGGGGTGGGCACATGAACGAGAAGCTCCTCGCGCAGTGGTGCGCCGAGATCGAGACCGACCCCACCAAGATCAGATCCCTGTTCCCGGCCGCGGCCAGGGAGGTCGGCCGCACGCCCGGAACCTCGGCCGAGCCCGGCGCGGAGCGGGTCGAGGACGGCGTACGCCTCCGGCTGCTGGTGGCGCTCGGCGGTGCCCTGACCGGTGATCCGGACACGTTGAGCACCGAGGTGCACGACCTCTACCGTTTCGGCGACGCCGACGAGCGGCGGGCGGTCCTGCTCGGCCTCGGGGACCTCGACGACGCCCTCGGCGACCGCGCCCTCGACCTGGTCCACGACGCACTGCGCACCAACGACCTGCGCCTGGTGGCCGCGGCCCTGGGGACGTACGCCTTGCGGCTCGACGACGCCGCGTGGCGTCAGGCGGTGCTCAAGTGCCTCTTCGTCGGCGTACCTCTTCGTCTGGTCGCCGGTCTGGAGAGAGCCGACGACGAGCTGCGCCGGATGGTCGCCGACTACGCCGCCGAGCGGCGCGCGGCCGGCCGCGAGGTGCCCGCCGACGCGCTGTCCTTCCTGCCCGCCCCCACCCAGACCACTCGGGAGTCCTGATGCGCATCTTCGACCCGCACATCCACATGAGCTCGCGTACGACCGACGACTACGAGGCGATGGCGGCCGCCGGGGTCCAGGCCCTGGTGGAGCCGGCTTTCTGGCTCGGCCAGCCACGGACCAGCGTGGACTCGTTCGTCGACTACTTCGACGCGCTCGTCGGCTGGGAGCGGTTCCGGGCCTCGCAGTTCGGGATCGCCCACCACTGCACGATCGCGCTCAACCCGAAGGAGGCCAACGACCCGCGCTGCACGCCGGTGCTCGACCTGCTGCCGCGCTACCTCGCCAAGGACGGGGTGGTCGCGGTCGGCGAGGTGGGCTTCGACTCGATGACGGAGGACGAGGAGAAGGCGTTCAGCCGCCAGCTGGAGCTGGCCCGGGAGTTCGCGCTGCCGGCGCTGGTGCACACCCCCCACCGCGACAAGCTGGCCGGGACCCGACGCACCCTCGACCTCGTCGAGGCGGCCGGGATGGAGCCCGGGATGGTCGTCGTCGACCACCTCAACGAGGTGACGGTCGACGTCGTCGACGAGGCGGGTGCCTGGATGGGCTTCTCGATCTACCCCGACACCAAGATGGACCCCGACCGGATGGTCGCGATCCTCCAGCGGCGCGGTCTCGACCGGGTGCTGGTCAACTCCGCGGCGGACTGGGGGAAGAGCGACCCGCTACGCACCCGCGCGACCGGCGAGGCGATGCTCGCCGCCGGCTTCACCGAGGACGACGTCGACCGGGTGCTGTGGCGCAACCCGGTGGAGTTCTTCGGCCAGAGCGGACGGCTCCTGCTCGATGCTCCCGAGAGCAGCCAGGGTGACACCTTCGCGGGCAACTCGCTGCTGCGAGGTGAGCGCGCATGAGGTTCCGGCACCGCGACGGCACGGTCGTCCACCTCGGCTACTGCAGCAACGTGCACCCCGCCGAGGACGTCGACGGGATCCTCGACCAGCTCCGTCGCTATGCGGGGGAGGTCCGAGCCCGGCTCGGGGTCTCCCGCCTCGGCCTCGGCCTGTGGCTTCCGGCCGCGACCGCGCACGAGCTGGCCGCCGACCCGGCCACCCTCGACCGGCTGCGCGCCGGACTCGATCGCCACGGACTCGAGGTCGTCACCCTCAACGCCTTCCCGTACGCCGGGTTCCACGCCCCGGTGGTGAAGCGCGACGTCTACTCACCGGACTGGTCGACGCGACGCCGCCTCGACTACACCCTCGACTGCGCCCGGGTGCTGGCGGCGCTGCTGCCCGACGATGCGTCCCGCGGCAGCATCTCCACCCTGCCGCTGGGCTGGCGCACCCCGTGGTTCACCGACCGGGACCGGGCCGCGCGGGAGCTGATCGGCGAGCTCGCCGACGGTCTGGCCGGCATCGAGTCCGAGCACGGCCGGACGGTGCGGGTCGGTTTCGAACCGGAGCCCGGCTGCGTCGTCGAGACGACCCGGGACGCGGTGACCCGGCTCGCCGGGCTGGCCCCGGAGTATCTCGGCATCTGCGTCGACACCTGCCACCTCGCCACCCAGTTCGAGGACGCCACCGAGGCGCTCGACCGGCTGCACGTGGCCGGGCTGCCGGTCGTCAAGGTCCAGGTCTCCGCGGCGCTGCACGCCGACGACCCCAGCGACCCGGCGACGCGGGAGGCCCTGGCCTCCTACGCCGAGGACCGATTCCTGCACCAGACCCGCGAGCCGCGCGGAGGACGGGTGGACAGCCGCGACGACCTGCCCGAGGCGCTCACCGGCCATCGTCCGCTGCCGGCCGAGCATCCCTGGCGGGTGCACTTCCACGTACCTCTCCACGCCGATCCGGCCCCGCCGCTGCGCAGCACCCGCGACCACCTCGCCGGCACGCTCGACGCGCTCCTCGGCGGCCCGGTGGCCCACACCGACCACCTCGAGGTGGAGACGTACACCTGGGGAGTCCTGCCCGAGCAGGTCCGCCCCAATGGAGATGCCGGGCTGGTCGCGGGCATCGCGGCCGAGCTGGCCTGGACGCGCGACCGGCTCCTCGAGTCCGGTCTCGAACAGCTGCAGGAGGCCTCCGCATGAGTGACGAGAAGCTGCTGGTCATCGACGTGGTCGGGATGACCCCCGAGCTGCTCCAGCACATGCCGCGGGTGCGGCAGGTGGGGGAGTCGGGGTTCACCGCCGAGCTCGGCACCGTGCTGCCCGCGGTCACCTGCTCGGTCCAGTCGACCTTCCTGACCGGCACGCTGCCGCGCGATCACGGCATCGTCGGCAACGGCTGGTACTTCCGCGACCTCGGCGAGGTGCTCCTGTGGCGCCAGCACAACGCGTTGGTCCAGGGCGAGAAGCTCTGGGACGTCGTCCGCCGCCGGCGCCCCGGAGCGAAGGTCGCCAACATCTGCTGGTGGTACGCCATGGGTGCCGACGTCGACACCACCGTCACCCCGCGCCCGGCCTACCACGCCGACGGCAAGAAGTCGCCGGACTGCTGGACCTGGCCGCCATCGCTCCACGACACCCTCACCGCGGAGCTCGGCCCGTTCCCGCTGTTCACCTACTGGGGTCCCACCGCCTCGATCAAGAGCTCGGCCTGGATCGTCGCGGCCGCCCGCAAGGTCATGCCCGACCACGACCTCACCCTCGTCTACGTCCCGCACCTCGACTACGACCTGCAGCGGTTCGGCCCCGACAGCCCGCAGGCGGCCCAGGCCGCCCGCGACGTCGACGCCACCCTGGCGCCGCTGCTCGACGACGCCGAGGCCGCGGGCGTCCGCGTGGTGCTGCTGAGCGAGTACGGCATCACCCGCGCCACCCGGCCGGTCGACGTCAACCGGCTGCTGCGCCGCGAGGGCCTGCTCCACGTCCACCACAACGCCACCGGCGAGCTGCTCGACCCGTGGACCTCGCGGGCCTTCGCGGTCGCCGACCACCAGATCGCCCACGTGTACGTGAAGGACCCGGCCGACCTGGAACGCGTCCGGGACCTGCTCACCGGCCTCGACGGGGTCGCGGAGGTGCTCGACCGCGCCGGCCAGGCGGCGTACGGACTCGATCACGAGCGCGCGGGCGAGCTCGTCGTGGTGGCGGAGCCGGATGCCTGGTTCACCTACTACTACTGGCTCGACGACGCGAACGCACCGGACTTCGCCCGCGGCGTCGAGATCCACAAGAAGCCCGGCTACGACCCCGCCGAGCTGTTCCTCGACCCCGAGGACCGCTGGGTCAAGCTGCGCGCCGCGACCACGCTGGCCCGCAAGACGGCCGGGCTGCGCTACGCGATGAGCGTGGTGCCGCTCGATCCCGCCCCGGTCTCCGGCAGCCATGGCCGGCTGCCGGACGACCCCGGGCACGGCCCGGTACTCGTCTGCTCCGACGCCTCTGTCAAACGCGACCGGTTCGAGGCCACCGAGGTCCGAGACCTGCTTGCTTCTCTGCTCCCCTGAGGAAGGACAAACACACCATGACCCGACCGATCACGCTCTTCACCGGCCAGTGGGCGGACCTGCCGTTCGAGGAGGTCTGCCGCCTCGCCTCCGAGTGGGGCTACGACGGCCTCGAGATCGCCTGCTGGGGCGACCACCTCGACCCCTGGCAGGCTGCCGAGGACGAGACGTACGTCCGGGCGAAGCTGGACCTTCTCGCCAAGCACAACCTGCAGGTCTTCGCGATCTCCAACCACCTCAAGGGCCAGGCGGTCTGCGACGACCCCATCGACCAGCGCCACCGAGACATCCTGCCCGCCAAGATCTGGGGCGACGGCGACCCCGAGGGCGTACGTCAACGGGCCGCCGAGGAGATGAAGATGACCGCCCGGGCGGCGAAGAACCTGGGCGTCAAGACCGTCGTCGGCTTCACCGGCTCCTCGATCTGGAAGTACGTCGCGATGTTCCCGCCCGTCTCCCAGGAGATGGTCGAGGCCGGCTACCAGGACTTCGCCGACCGGTGGAACCCGATCCTCGACGTCTTCGACGAGTGCGGGGTGCGGTTCGCCCACGAGGTGCACCCCTCCGAGATCGCCTACGACTACTGGTCGACCGTCGCGACGCTGGAGGCGATCGGTCACCGGGAGGCGTTCGGGCTCAACTGGGACCCCAGCCACATGGTGTGGCAGCAGGTCGACCCGGTCGGGTTCCTGTGGGACTTCCGCGACCGGATCTACCACGTGGACTGCAAGGACACGAAGATGCAGACCGGCAACGGCCGCAACGCCCGGCTCGGCTCCCACCTCGCCTGGGCCGACCCGCGCCGCGGCTGGGACTTCGTCTCGACCGGCCACGGCGACGTGCCGTGGGAGCAGTGCTTCCGGATGCTCAACTCCATCGGCTACGACGGCCCCATCTCCATCGAGTGGGAGGACGCCGGGATGGACCGTCTCATCGGCGCCCCCGAGGCGCTCGAGTTCGTCCGCCGGCTCGCCTTCGACGCCCCCGAGGCTTCCTTCGACGCGGCGTTCTCGACCGCCGACTGACCCGCAACACCCAAGAAGAAGGAGTTACGAGATGTGTTTTGGATTCGACGGTGACGGTGCGCTGCAGCGCTCACTCGAACAGCGCGGGCTCAGCCGGCGCTCCCTCATCCGCGGCGCCGCCGCGGGTGCTGCCGCGCTCGGGGTCAGCGGTGCTCTGGCCGCGCCGGCACAGGCCGCCGCCAGCTCCGGACGTGGGCACGGCGGCCGCCGGGTCCCGGCCGACAAGATCAGCATCCAGCTCTACACGCTGCGGTCGATCATGACCGGGGCAGGTGTCGACGCGACGCTGGCGAAGCTGGCGCAGATCGGCTACGACCGGGTCGAGCTGGCCGGTCTCTACGGGCGCACCGCCGCGGACATCCGAGGCGTCCTCGACGGGCTCGGGATCCGCTCCAACTCCAGCCACGACGGCCTGAGCAGCAGCTTCGCGGCGCTCGAGACCAAGTTCGACAACTCCGAGACGCTCGGGGTCCGCTACCTCAACGTGCCCTATCTGGCCTCCAGCTCGCTCTCCGACTGGCAGGCCTGGGCCGACCAGATGAACAACGAGGCGGCGGCCGCGAAGCGGCGCGGCTTCCGCTACGGCTACCACAACCACGCCCATGAGTTCACCACCGATCTCGGTGGCGGAGTCACGCCTTGGGACGTGTTCATGCGGGAGCTCGACCCGGCCTACGTCCACCTCGAGGTGGACCTCTACTGGGCCGTCACCGGCGGGGTGAACCTCGGCATGTCCAGCGACGACGCCATCGACTTCGCGATCGACGTCGTCGACCGGGCGCCGCTCGAGGTCCGCCAGTACCACGTCAAGGACCGCAACGAGGCCACCGGTGACCACGTCGACCTCGGCACCGGGTTCATCGACTTCGCCAAGATCTTCCGCGCCCACCAGGTCGAGGACTACATCGTGGAGAACGACAGCCCCGACGTCACCCCGATCCAGACCGCGGAGGTGGGCTACTCCTACCTGCGTGGCCTGCGCTTCTGACGTACGCCACCCCTGACTCGGCAGCCGCCCCCGACCCTCCCTCCGGGGCGGCTGCCGTCGTCTTCTGGACACTCGGTGAACCGGTCGAGAAGTTGAGATGACGACCATCCCCCAACGGTCGAGCGCCCCGTGTCGGGGGTCGCGAACCCTCGGTGAGGGTCATAGGCTGAAGACCATGCCATCGCCCCGGGTATCGCTGATCACCGCTGTCTACAACCCGCCCGCCGATGCCTTCGAGGACACGATCGCGTCGGTTCTCGGCCAGACCCACGAGGACTGGGAGTGGGTCCTCAGCGACGACCGCTCGCCGGCTCCGTGGGTGCTGCCGCGGCTGAGGGAGCTGGCCGCGAACGAGCCGCGGGTGCGGATCGTGGAGCGCGCGAAGAACGGCGGCATCGTGGCCGCCTCGAACTCGTCGCTGGCCGAGGCGACCGGCGAGCTGATCGCCCTGCTCGACCACGACGACGTGCTCGAGCCGAACGCGCTGGAGAAGATGGTCCGCACCTACGACCGGTTCGAGGACCTCGACTACGCCTACAGCGACCAGGACCTGATGTCGGACGCGGGCGAGCTCCGCGACGCCTACTACAAGCCCGACTGGTCCCCGGAGCGACTGCGCCACCACAACTACTGCACCCATTTCTCGGTGTTTCGCCGCTCCGTCGTGGAGGAGGTCGGCGGCTTCCAGGAGGGCTTCGACGGCTCCCAGGACCACGACCTCGTGCTGCGGGTCAGCGAGCGCGCGCGGCGCATCGTCCACGTCCCCGGCGCGCTCTACCACTGGCGCCAGGTGCCGGGCTCCGCCGCCGCGGACAACCACGCCAAGCCCTACGCCTGGGACGCCGGCGTACGCGCCGTGCAGGCCCATCTCGACCGGCTCGGGATCCGAGCCACGGCCTCGCACGGCGTCTCGCCCGGGCTCTACCGCGTCGAGCGGGAGCCCGACCTGGACACCCCGGTCAGCGTGATCATCCCGACCATCGGCACCAGTGCGATCGTGTGGGGCGAGAAGCGCGCGATGGTCGTCGAGACCGTCCGCTCCGTGGTCGCCTCGACCGAGCACCGCAACCTCGAGTTCGTGATCGTCTACGACACCCCGACCCCGGCCCCGGTGCTGGAGGCGCTGCGGGCGATCGAGGGCGCCGACATCAAGCTGGTCGAGTTCACCGAGAAGTTCAGCTTCAGCGCCAAGTGCAACGTCGGCGCCGCCCACGCGACCGGTGACGTCCTGGTCTTCCTCAACGACGACATGGAGGCCTACTCGCAAGGCGTCATCGAGAACCTGATCGCGCCGCTGCGTGAGGCGGGAGTCGGCATGACCGGCCCCAAGCTCCTCTTCGAGGACTTCCGCATCCAGCACGCCGGCCTGGTCTACGGCAGCGGCACCATCACCCACGCCTACTACCGGTCCCGCCCCGAGGAGCGGGGCAACCACGGCGAGCTGCACATCAACCGGGAGACCTCCGCGCTGACCGGCGCCTGCCTCGCCATGCGGCGCGAGGTCTTCTTCGACGCCGGTGGCTTCAGCGAACGGCTGCCGGTCAACTACAACGACGTCGACCTGTGCCTCAAGGTCCGTCGCTCACTGGGGCTGCGCCTCGTCTGGCTCCACGACGTCACCCTCTTCCACTTCGAGTCCATCAGCCGCGACAACGCCGTCCACGACTGGGAGAAGGACTTCATCAGCAACCGCTGGGGCAACTACAAGGACGTACGCGAGGCCTACTCCAACGG